>DSAL01000092.1 GCA_011380095.1 Candidatus Altarchaeales archaeon | reverse complement strand
CCAAATATCAGATTGGGTGAAGAAAATATTCGATGTCGACAGGACCGGACACTCCGGAACGCTCGACCCGCAAGTCACGGGAGTCCTAGTCATCGCATTATCAGAATCAACGAAAGTATTGCAGGCGATATCGCGCTCGGACAAGGAATATGTTTGCCTGATGAAACTCCACGGAGATGTGAAGTCAAGCGACCTGAAAAAAGTCTTAAGCGACTATCAGGGAGAGATAACACAGATGCCTCCGGTGAAAAGCGCGGTGAAGCGCGCGCTTAGAAAAAGAAGAATATACCGCATCGAACTACTCGAACGCGAAGAACGATACGTTTTATTCAAAGTCTATTGCGAGGCGGGAACCTACATACGGAAACTATGCCACGACATGGGGAAAAGCCTTGGGACCGGCGCCCACATGGCGGAACTCCGACGAACAATCGCGGGCTCGTTCACGGAAGACGAGTGCGTGAAACTGCAAGACCTCCGCGACGCGTGGGAAGAATACAAGGCCGGGAAAAAAGAAGACGACCTGCGGAAGTTCATACACCCGATGGAAGAGTTGGTACGGAACAAGCCGAAAATCTGGGTTAAAGACTCGACAGTCGACGCGTTATGCCACGGTTCAAGCCTCAAAAACCCGGGAATCTGCAGGCTAACAAGTGATGTAGAAAAAAACAAGTTTTGCGCCATACTAACACTCAAAAACGAGCTCGTCGCAATGGCTCAGGCAACACAAGACGCGAAAGAAATCATGAAGTCCAGTGAAGGAGAAGCAGCCAAGCTTGAGCGGGTGACAATGCAAACAGACACATACCCCAAGTGGACCAAGAGCCAAATTTAAACCACACCTGCATAAACAATAAAACCAAAAAATCCGTGAGTTCATGCAGAGGCAGACGAAACCTTCGGTTTCCTGCCTCAGCTTTGCTCACTGCGTTCGCAAAGCAGAGGTGGCGGAGCATGGTTTAACGCGCGAGACTGCTAATCTCGTGTCCAAAAGACGCTTGGGTTCAAATCCCAACCTCTGCGTCGGAGTCCCAAATCCCTTTAGGGATTGGGCGCATCGACCTTTGGTCGATTGCGTTCCCGACGAGAAAAGGCGCACCCCACATTCGTGGGGTGCACCGGAACATCAATACACATTGGGCTTGTAGATCAGTCCGGTAGATCGCCACCTTGGCATCAAGCGAAGACGATGACAGAGAGCAACGCTTGACAGAATGGTGGAGGCCTCGGGTTCAAATCCCGACAAGTCCACTCCAAAAAAATCTTTTGGGGCCGTGGGTTAGCTTGGCTATACTTCCAGCTCGGGGCACCGCAGAGCAGGAGACGCGATTAACGTTTCCGTAAGTGATACGGTGAGCTGGCGACCTGAGTTCAAATCTCAGCGGCCCCAAAGATTTTTCATACGAGTGTGTCGGCCTGGTTTTTATAATTTGTTTTCATATATTTTTTTTGTATGTCTGTGGTTGGCGGGCGCGGCTTTTGGAATTTTTTCCTGCTTTTTTTCGGAATGTATTTGTTTGTCTGGTCTTTGTCGGGCTTGAAGGAGTCTTGGACCATGGCTTTCGCCGTTGACGGAAAAGAGAATCTGGCAAGGGATTATATCGGGCGTATGACCGGCAACCCCCTTTCCGGACTGTGTTTGGGCGTTGTCGCCACCGCCCTCGTCCAGAGTTCGAGCGGCGTTGTCGCCCTAACTATCGCGACTGTGGCTGCGGGCGGGATGACAGTCGCCCAGGCCGTGCCCTTGGTTATGGGGGCTAACATAGGGACGGGCGTCACGTGTGTCCTGGTGACTTTGGGTTATGCCGTGAGGAGGCGGGAGTTTGCGAAGGCGGTTCCCGTCGCACTATTGAATGATGTTGTCAAGACTTTGAGTGTCGCGGTTTTTTTCACAATCGAGGTGTCTACGCACGCCTTGAGTTCGCTGGCTGTTTACGCTTCCGAAATCGTGTCTAGGCTTCCGGTGTTTGGTTTTGTCTTTAGTGGTTTTCCGGACATGCTGGATGTCGTGATAATGCCGGTATTGAAACCTGTCGGAGGGTTTTTTGGGTGGGTTTTTCCCGGTTCTGCCTACGGCGCGCTCGGCCTTGGAGTCTTCTCGTTTGTAGTATTGATTTTGGGTTTGGAGTTGATGGGCGCCGCCGCCGAGAATGTTTTGAAGGGTAATGCTTCAAAGTACGTGCACAATGCTTTCAGGACTAGGAAGCGTGGCCTGATGTTGGGCACTTCTTTCGCATGCATATTGCAGAGTTCGTCTGTTGCGACGTCTCTTTCAATACCTTTTGTCGTGTCTGAGAGGATTAGCCTGCGGGAGGTTTATCCATATATCATGGGCTGTAATATAGGGACGACCATTGATCCCGGCCAGATAGCCTCCTACGTCAAGTTCGGGGTGGTGGGGTTGAGTGTCGGCCTCGTCCATGTTTTGATTAACGTGTTTTCCGTCGTATTTTGGCTTGGAATCCCGCGTGTTGGCGAGATTCCGCTGGCGGTTGCCGAGAGGATTAGCGGGGTGATAATAGGCTCGCGGAATAGCGTCTTGTCGCTTATCATTCTGACGGCGTTAATGTTTTTCATTTTTCCGTTAGTAGTAATATACATAACTTAGGTGGAGGATTTGACCATTAATTTGCTTAAGATTTTGGGGAAGAGGGAGATTCTGGTGGATTCTTTCGAGGACGTCAAGGAGATGCACCAGGAGTGTCTTGAAATGTTTAAGCTCGCCTGGGAGGCTCTTGAGGAAAACGACGAGGATAAGGCTGAGCTTGTGATAGGCAAAGACGACAAGGTTGACGAGCTGGAGGTTTTGGTCCGCGAGAACGTTTTGACTTATCTTGCCGCCATACCGGTCGGCGGAAACATCCCGTTGTCGCTGGTGTTGCTTGACACCTCAAACCAGCTGGAGCGTCTGGCAGACCACGTGTGTTTTATCGCCGACTCGTCTATGAAGTATCCGTGCCTTGACGCAGACAAGTATTCCAAGATGCTTCGGCAGCAGAAGGGTTTGGCTTTGAAGATGCTTGAGAATGTTTCGACGGCTATTGACACGTGCGACGAGAATGTTGCGGAGAAGGTTGTCGGAATGTATGAGAGGCTTAAGGACGAGTACGAGAATTTCATCGAGGAGGTTGACAAGAGCTCGGACCTTCCAATGCACCGCGCGATTGGACTGATACTGGTTTCCAGGAATCTCTTAAGAATTGGGAAGAAGTCGAAGAGCATTATGGAGTTCTGCCTCAAGCCGTATCCGGAAGCGGGCTGAAACAGCGTATATTTCTTTTTTTATGTTCTTGTTTTAAATTCTTACTTATGCCTGGCGACGATATTGAAGACGATTTTTTGGACGACACTTTCGGCGGGGATTTCAAGGAGCCTAAGCCCGGGAAATCAGGGGGAAAGGTTGAGGTACGTCCTAAAGCCGCGCCTCCTCCGTCCGGAGTCGACTGGGAGGTTCCCGCAGATGACGGTCGGCCGCCGAAAGCCGGTTTTCCGGTCAAAAGCCTGGGCGTTATAGCGGGCGTCGTCGTCTTGGGCTTGATACTGCTTTTAATCCTGCCATCCCTGTTTACCGGAGGCGGCGGGGAGCCTTCGGCAACCACGACGATGACTTCGCCAACGGTTGTGGAAACTACTGTCACAATAGCTTCAACGACTTTGGGGACGGTCACAACACTTCCGGTTGACGCGGCCTACTGGGATGTTTTTTGGGGTTATTTCAAGGCTTTGAACGAGCGGGACATTGAAACCGCGAACCGGCTGGGCTATAACGTCATCGACCTTGAAAGGTGCCTTGAATTCCAGGGCAGTGAGGAGTGTTATTACGCTATCGACATAATGTATCAGATTTCGACGGAGGTTGTTGAAGATAATTTCGTCAACGTGTGGGAGGACGAGCGTCAGGCCATCCTCTCAACAGAGCTTTTGAACGAGAGTGTGGGGGGGCATACGATACGTTCAAAAGAATTCATATATTTCGTCAAGGACGGTTCGGGCGGCGTGAGGTTTTTGGGCATCGACAGGAAATACTGGTTTTACGAGGAGGATTTGGCTTCCGCAATACTTGACGGCGACATGGACGGGCTGACGGACAGGGAGGAGAACTGCGAGCTAATGTTGGACTGCGTGAGGACCAATCCGAAAAGGAGGGATACCGACGGCGACGGATGGTGGGACGGGGTTGAGGTAAAGGCGAACACAAACCCGCTCAACAACAGCGACTATCCGTTCACGAAAGGTTTTTCCGCGACGACAACCACCCTCAAGGGATTCGTCGAGTGTTCGGCGGACGCAGACTGCGGGGAGCCTCCGAAAGACCTTTATTACTGCGGAGACTTCATGAGGCCGACAATCCAAAAATACACGTGGCTTTGCCTCAACAGGGGGATGATAGACTCCCGGTGCGTGCAGATTCCTTCTGAAAACATCCCCCTGAAAACGTGCGCGTCAAGCGAATACTGTTTTAGGGGCGAGTGCATTCCATTCCACTGCAACAACGGAGTCCGGGACTTCGGCAGGGGCGAGGTGAAGATAGACTGCGGCGGACCCTGCCCGCCCTGCAACATTTCAAGCGTCCTTTGCTCAAGCTGGACGGACTGCGGCGAGGAATACAGGATTGGAACATACTATTGTAACATACACGATATTTCCCAGGACTGGGGGACATACATTTGCGAGAATCCGGGCGCTCTGAACTCTAAGTGCGTGGACTCTGTGAGGACTGAGGTCGTCAAACAGTGCGTCGGGATTAAGGAGGCCTGCACTCCGGGAAGAAGCTACTGCGCCGAAACCGCGTCATGCTTCGACTGCATGCAAAACCAGGGCGAGGAGAGGATAGACTGCGGGGGACGGCACTGCAAGGCGTGCGCCGTCTGGCCTGAAAAATTCGACGTGCTCACCCTCGACATCTCCAGGTCCTACGACTACAAAAACTACAGGATTGAACTGGACAGGATAGTGTTCGGCCACGGAACCGAATTCGGATTTGCCGGCGGAGGATGCAATATGGGGGCGTTACTACACATCAGAAACCCGGACGGAATAACATTCAAGCAGGTTGAAGTCGACATCTACAAGAACGCTGAAGTATCCGGCTACCCCAACCTGCAGGTCGGCTTCATCAACACGACGTCAAGGACCGCCACAATCTGGCTGACTACAAGCCGGTAGAAAACAGGATTTTTATTAAGAAATAGCGTATCAATATACTCGACCGCCTCGGTGGCTCAGACTGGTAGAGCGGCAGACTTGTAATCTGCATGTCGAGGGTTCAAATCCCTCCCGGGGCTAACATGTAACGGTTCAACTCCCGTTTTATTTTTTTGGACGGCGGAATTACCGTATTTTTCTGTTTTTTTTGTTTTTTTAACTTAGGGTTTTAATCTTATATTTATAGGGTTGTCATGATAGGACGGTTTGAGAGAATCTTCCTCCTTTCGCTATTATTGCTGCTTGCTGCAACATCCACTTTAGCGTCGGAGTTAGAGGCGGGTTTAGGCCCGGCTGATGCGTTTATCCCAGAAGATCAACAGCTTAGTTTCCAGTGGGGACTAGATTCATTCACTGTCACGGCGCCGGAGGGCGCCGGTATTGGAGCCTCCCCGAAGTATCCTTCGTGGAGCATTATTGAAGGCCTGTCAGACAACCCGGATTCGGTGGGATTATTCGCTTTCCGAATGCGGCAGGCGACATCAGTCGCGACGACAACACCATATCCAATGCAAACACCCCCAACACATTTTTCTGCAAGCCCGACGGAACCCCGAGATGATGACGGCTATCTTGTGAGGGACAGCAGGGGCATGGGCCTTGAGAAGCGTGTGGTGAAAACTCACGGCCATCTTGAAGTCCTCCCCGCCAGCACCCACGTGAAAAGCATTAGATTTGCGGGTTTGAACGAGTCGAAGCCGTTCAAACTGGGGTTGGAGGATGTTGCGCCGGAAAAAATAGGGGAGAAGAAGTTCGACAAAGTCTTCGCTATCGACCCGACGGGGCTCGAGTTTGATTTCGCGGTTGTCACGGCGACCGCCGTGGGCGACGCCCTCTACAAGTGCGCGGAATGGAATTTCACACTCCAAGAATGCGGTGGAAGCTGGGTCAGGATAATGGATTTGACGCGGGGTGCGGAATATAGTTTCAACATCACAAGCGACGACCCCGGTTTCGGCGAAATAATCATCACAAAAGCCATGCATTTGGACTCCGAAAGAAACGTGATTTCAGACATCTACGAGAGCGTTTCAATCCTCGACGGAATATGGAGTCCTGAAATATTCGACGGCGAGTATGTGCGGGTCACGTTCGAGAAGAAGCTCGCCTCCTTCAACGACATAACCATTTATCCAAAAACCACTTCCGCGAGTCCGCGGGTGGAGGTTTACGAGGCCGGCGGAACCGAATTGATTGCGGAATTCAAAAACATCAGGGAGGAGGAATACAACAAGATTTACCTCACAAGCCTTCAGGGGCTTCAAGACACCTTCGACCTGAAAATCACTGAAGGAAGCCTCAAGTTCGACCACATCACAGACCCGCTCGCGAATGTTGAAGTAAACTTCAGCGCAAGCGGAAGCTGGACTACCCCGAAAGGAGTAACCTCAATCATCGTCGAAGCATGGGGCGGAGGCGGAACCGGAGGAGGACCGCCGGGTGGTGGTGCTGCAAGAGGCGGAGGCGGAGGCGGTGGAGCATATGCACGAAGCAATATTTCCGTAACTCCGGGGCAAACCTATGATATTGTGGTGGGCGCAACACAACCGGGAGTATCTGCGGATACTGCAAATGGAAATCCAAGCTATTTTGGAGACGGCTCCCAGCTTTATGCCGCAGGAGGAACGGGTGGAGTAAACAATGGGGCGGGTGGCGCTGGAGGAGCAGTAGCAAACTCTGTTGGGGACGTAGTTTATGCTGGAGGTAACGGAGGAACCACCGATGGAACAACATCAGGAGGTGGTGGAGGAGGAGCAGGCTCAACAGGCGCTGGAGGAAACGCCAATGTTGGAACTCCAGGAACCGGCACATCACAACTTGGAGGAGCCGGCGGCGCGGGAAGAAGTACAACCGGAACAGGAAACTCCGGAAGCATTTACGGTGGAGGGGGAGGAGGGGGAACAAAAACTGCCGGCGGTAGACCACAAATCGGCGGTGACGGAGCACAAGGATTTGTGAGGCTCACATACCTAAATGACACTGACGCCCCGCAATGGTCAAACCAAGCCCAAAACGCAAGCACAATCGAAGCCGGAGACCCAATACATCTTTCAGCATACTGGACGGACTACAGCCCACTAAGCCACGCAACACTCTCAACAAACGAGACAGGAAACTGGGAAAACAAGACCACATACGGAAGCCCCATAACACTAACCGACAGAGTCGAATGGTCCAACTTCACATGGCAAAACGCGGGAATACCCGCAGGCACAAACGTCGGCTGGAGGATATACGCAAACGACTCATACGGAAACATGGGAGTAACAGACGACCTCACATTCACAATCGCAACAACAACCTCAACCACAACCACCTCAACAACAACATCAACAACAACCTCAACCACCTCAACAACAACATCAACCTCAACCACCTCAACAACAACATCAACCACAACCTCAACCACCT
>DSAL01000068.1 GCA_011380095.1 Candidatus Altarchaeales archaeon | reverse complement strand
TTGATAGGGAACGAATCCTCCATCCGTTAAGTGATTTCGTCTTATTTTCATCATTAATAGGTGAGCTAGTAGGTAAGGTCTTAACAAGAAGTGTTGAAGCCGAAAACCTGAAATCCGCCCGGCTGGCGTCTGTTTTGAACGGAGCAGACATGCTGATTCGCCGAGAGAAAGTAATGGAGCTCAAACAGCTAGGTTCAGGGAGTGCGGATTCATTCGAACAAATTGAGGCAGGCATATCAAGGATGATAAACCAAGTTGATGAAGAAGCAGGCACACCCCTATTTTGCGGGAGAATTCTGGATTTCATGACTGCAGTAGATGGGATAACACTTTCAAACGAGGCGGGAACCGCAATACTCCAGGCAAGAGTATCACCATACGGACAGCTCATAAAAAACACTGAAAGCCCAGTAAACCTCGTCGACGTATACGTCAAACCAACAAGAAAAATGTGCGATAATCTGGGTGTCGAAATGGATAATATACACTTAAACAGTGGACACACTGGAACCGCATCAGACGGCTACGCATTTTTCATGTCGGTGACGATGGGCGAAAAAGACGGAAAACCCGTGGGCATAATCCTCGAATCACAAGCCAATCGACAATACTTGGGCATGCACCGAAAGATAAAAAAGAAGCTGCGTGGATTCAAGCAAGAACTCCTAGAAAGAATCGAGACGGCATTACAACAGCAAGGAGTAACAGAGATATATGCGCCCTTGCCAAACGAAATGACAGGCATTCCCCCAAGCGTAGCACAAGAATCCTACGGAATATTCCCAAAAACAGGTTATACGCCAACAACAGACACAATCCACCATGCAGAACTAGACCTACCAAAAAAACAAGGGAAAAAAATAACTCGACACAATCCTGAGATTCCCAAAAACCAGAACCTCAACAAGCCTTTCAGAAACAGCAGTTGAAAAAGTCATGTAAAATACCCGGATTTCGCAGAATAATAATCCGCTTGTATTTAACTATTAGTCAAAAAATACTATACTCTACAGGTCAATCTAAAATGAAAAGTGATCTTGTTAAGAAGGGGGTTGAGAGGGCACCCAACAGGTGTCTCCTGTATGCTACTGGAATCTCGAAAGACAGCATGAAAAAGCCGTTCATCGGCATTGCGTCAGCCTACACCGACATCGTGCCGGGCCACGTTGACATGCGGCAGTTGGAGCGGTTCATCGAGCGCGGTGTTGAGGCGGGCGGGGGGACGCCCTTCATTTTCGGGGTTCCCGCAATCTGCGATGGAATCGCGATGGGGCACTGGGGCATGCGATACTCGCTGCCATCACGAGAGCTGATTGCCGACGAGGTCGAGTCGATGGCTGGCGCGCACGCGTTGGACGGGCTCGTGCTTCTAACAAACTGCGACAAGATTACTCCAGGAATGCTCATGGCTGCGGGACGCCTGGACATTCCGACAATCGTTGTGACCGCCGGCCCCATGCTTGGCGGAATGCACGAGGGCAGGAGGCTTTCGCTCGTCCGCGATACTTTCGAGGCTGTAGGACTGTATCAGGCCGGGAAAATCGAAAAGGAAACCCTCGAATCATATGAGATGGAGGCTTGTCCGGGATGCGGGAGCTGCCAGGGAATGTACACCGCCAACAGCATGGCCTGCATCACCGAGACGATGGGGATGAGCCTGCCAGGTTGTGCGACAGCCCTTGCGGTTTCCGCGAAAAAGAAGCGGATAGCGTACGAGTCCGGCGAAAAAATTGTGGAGCTCGTGAAAAAGAAGGTTACTGCGAGAAAAATCATGAACGAGAACGCAATCTACAACGCGGTTGTGATGGACAATGCGATGGGAGGCTCCACCAACACGACACTCCACATTCCAGCGATAGCCCACGATGCGGGAGTCGAAATGAAGCTTGAAATGTTCGATGAGATTTCGAAGAAAGTCCCCCACATAGCCAACATGAGGCCGGGAGGGGAGACGTTCATGGAAGACTTGGAGTATGCCGGCGGAATACCCGCAATGATGAAGAGTCTTGAAACGAAATTGAAGAGCAATCCGACAGTTTCCGGGAAGACGACAAAACGGATTGCGAAAGAGGCGGTAATCGTCAATAAGGAAATCATACGGCCGATCTCAAACCCATACCACGCCCAAGGCGGTATGGCGGTCTTGAAGGGCAACATAGCGCCCGACGGATGCGTCGTCAAGCAGTCGGCGGTCGCGCCGAAAGCCTTGAAGATGACTGGCATTGCGAAAGTCTACGACTTGGAAGAAGACGCTATGAAGGCGATACTCGCCGGTGAAATCAAAAAGGGCGACATCGTAGTCATAAGATACGAGGGTCCGATGGGGGGTCCCGGAATGCGGGAGATGCTCTCGCCCACATCAGCTCTTGCAGGCATGGGGCTTTTAGAGGATGTCGGACTGATAACCGACGGAAGATTCTCCGGTGGAACTCGCGGGCCGTGCATCGGGCACGTTAGTCCGGAAGCAGCGCAGGGAGGGCCGATTGGAATTATCGAAAACGGCGACAAGATTCTGATAGACATTCCAAAACGAAAGATTGATTTGCTGATTCCCAAAAGGGAGTATGACGCGAGGTTGAACGCATTCAAGCCGAAAAAGAAGAAGTTATCTGGATGGCTTTCAAGATACTCGTGCCTCGTATCATCTGCCTCGGAGGGCGCGGTGCTTAGGAGCAGATGATGGAGAGCGGTTCTCGGGAGCAGAAGATGGCGGGGAAAAAAGTAGTCTTAATAGTCCGAGACGGTTGGGGATATTCTGAGGAGACTGAGGGAAATGCGGCAGCGCTCGCCAAAACCCCCAACAATGACAGGTACATGAAGGAGTATCCCTGGACTCTGCTCGACTGCACCGGCAACGCCGTCGGGTTTCCTGAGGGCACGCAGGGCGGAAGCGAACCGGGTCATTTGACCATGGGTGCGGGACGCGTCGTCTGGCAGCCGTTTGAAAACATCAACAGGAAGGTCAAGTCCGGCGAATTCTTCCAGAACAAAGTCCTGCTTGACGCTTTCGAGAACTGCAGGAAGAAGAAGAGCAAACTGCATTTGATGGGATTGTTTTCAGATCAGGGAGTCCACGGGACTATCGAGCATTTGTTCGCACTACTTGAGCTTGCGAAAAAACAGGATTTCAAGGAAGTTTACATCCACTGTTTCTTGGACGGCCGTGATGTGCCGGAAAAGTCTGCGAAAGGATTCTTCGAGCGCACGAAAAAAGTCATTGCTGAAAAGAATGTCGGAAAGTTCGCAACGATTGTCGGAAGGTATTACGCGATGGACCGCGACACTAATTGGGATCGGACTGTCAAGGCCTACGACCTTCTGACTTTGGGTGAAGGCTTCGGGGAGACCGACCCGCTTGAAGCTCTTGAACACGCTTATGCGCGCGTGACGACACCGACTATTACGTCAAGCCGATTGTAATGGTTGGGGGTGGCGGGAAGCCTGTGGCGACTATTGACGACGGCGACTCCATAATATTTTGGAATTTCCGCTCGGACAGGGCGAGGCAGATTACCTACGCGCTCACGCAGGACGGTTTCGACAAGTTTGAGCGGAAAAAATACCCCAATGTTTACTATGCATGCATGAGCGTCTACGACAAGCATCTGCCGTTGCCGGCGGCTTTCCCGCAGGAGAAGGTTGAGGTGAATTTCGGCTGGCTTCTTTCGCAAAACAATCTCAAGCAGCTTAGGATTTCCGAGACTGAAAAGTATGCGCACGTGACATTCTTCTTCAACAGCCAGATTGAGGACCCGTATCCCGGCGAAGACAGGATTATGGTCCCGTCTCCGAAAGTTCCAAGCTATGAGGAGAAGCCGGAGATGAGTTCAGCCGAGATTACTGAAAAACTTGTGCCCGCCGTCTTGAGCGGGAAGTATGACTTCATCCTCGTGAATTATCCGAACGGCGACTTGGTCGGGCATTCCGCGAACCTTGAGGCTGGAATCAAGGCGTGCGAGGCTGTTGATGAATGCGTTGGGAAAGTTGTTGACGCCGCACTGTCTAAAGAGTATGCGGTTATTGTTACCGGCGACCACGGCAACATCGAGACCATGTTTTATCCGAACGGTGAGCCTAACCCGTCGCACGGAACGAACCCTGTGCCTTTTATCTTGATTGGCGCGGGTGAGGTGAAGTTGAAGGGCGGTTTGGGGCTTTCAAGTGTTGCCCCCACCATGATAGAGGTTATGGGTTTGGAGAAGCCTGACGTCATGGACGCTGAAAGCATAATCATGCGGGAATAGAACATTATCCTATATGTGTCCGGCGTATTATAATTAGTCTGTTGTATATTCAATCCATGTTGGGTTTCGCAAGGAAGGTGATTGAGCGTTTTGAGGAGTCTGACGTCAGTCTTATTCAGGCGTTGCTTGTTGTTTTCGCGATAATTTTCGCCAGGAGTTTTATCGAGATTTTTTCGGACAACGGCGGACAGATTGTGGACCACAATCATTTTTTCATCCACTACCCCATGTTTTATTTCATAGCGCTTTTGAGCATAATACTTCCCCTTTACTTTTTCACGGGAGAGGACATGCGGAAGGTTTCCAGAGTGGTGCTCCCGTTTTTCATGGTGATAATGGTTCCACCCGTTGCTGACTTGTTGATTTCAGACGGCGCCAACATGAACTACCTGTATGGAACCCCGAGTGAAATGGTTAAATCCTACTTGGCTTTTGCGGGCACTCCGGAAAGCTCTAAGGCGAGCGGGGGTTCGACTTGGGGCATACAGATGGAGGGTGTTTTAGTTCTCGCGCTCTGCTCAATCTATGTTTATGTTAAAAAAAGAAGTCTTCTGAGGGTTTTAGGCTGCTGTTTCACAGTGTACACGCTAGTGTTCCTTTTGGGCTGGCTTCCCCAGACTACCGCATTCGTCTCGGACTTCCTGTTTCAGACCGGCGAGTTCATAAAAATCTTGAACCAGTACACGTTCGGTATAATGCGGCCGGCCTCCAACAAGATGGCTCTTCTCCTGGCGCCTTTCACGGCAGTTTTAGTGTTTTTGTGGGGTTTTCTTTGCGATAGGGAGAAGTTCACGACTCTTTTACGAAATGTCCGGCCGGTCCGGCTTGGACACTACATTTCAATGATGGCCTTGGGTGTTGTTATTGGATACCTGACGTTCCCTCAGGCGTTCAACTGGACTCCGCCATTCCCATATCTCGTGTTCTTCTCCATGCTTGCGAGCGCCGCCCTCTCGTGGATGACGCAGGTGAACGTGAACGACATATTCGACGTGGAGGCGGACAAGATCACCAACAGGAGAAGGCCTCTGCCGTCTGGAAGCCTGAACAGGCGTGACTTCGCGACTTTCACGGCAATATACTTTTTTTTCTCGGTTTTTTTGGCGAGAATCGTGTCATACCCGTTCTTCCTGGTCGTCATAGTATCACACGCTGTTGCAACACTTTACTCCATGCCACCAGTCCGATTAAAACAGTATCCGATACTGTCTAAGATGGTGATAGGCTTAATCTCGCTTATCGCGGTTTTCGCGGGATTTGTGGGGGTTAGTCCGCCCCAAAACCTTCAAGGATTCCCCATAACTGCCGCACTTTTCATATTATTCGGATTCGGCCTTTCGTCCCACGTAATAGACTTGAAAGACTATGAGTCCGACAAGTCAGGCGGAGTCTTGAGCCTCCCGGTTCTTATGGGAGTTGAAAACTCGAAGAGGGTTATAAGCATTTTCGTGGCGCTCACATTCCTCGCATCACCATTCGTATTCAACAACACGCTCCTTTTGATTCCCGCCCTGGCATGCGCCATATTCAATATTTACGCTATAAACCGCGGGGATTTCAATGAAATCCTTGTTTTCGCCTCATATTTGGGATACAGCCTTATTGTTCTCGCAAGCCTGCTCACACACGGACTTTAAAGAAAAAAACGGGAGGGGTTTTAGGATTTAAAGGAGTATTACATTTACATATTTTATGGGGGTGGAATGATTGAGGAAAATAGTAATCCCGATAATATTTTTGATTGCCGCGCAAGCCGCGCTCGCCTGGAGCCCCACGACCCACGAGCACATATGCAAGACGGTTGTTACTAACGTTTGGGGGGTGGACGCCTACAACAGGTGTCTTGAAAACGTTTCATTTTACCAGTTGGCTGAATACTGCAGGTGGCTTCCACAAGAACACCAGCTCGACTGCCTCTACAATCTTGAAAGCCCGCATCCGGCGTCAATGCCGATGATATTGTTCAATGATTCAGGGCTTCGCGAAAACTATGAGACATGTTTCGCGAACCCTCCGCCGACAAAACGCGACTACATTTGCGGTGACGGAATAAACTATGCCTCACAAGCGGGGGGGGCGTGGCTTGAGCTCGCGGACAAAAGCCCGAGTGAAT
This sequence comes from Candidatus Altarchaeales archaeon, assembly GCA_011380095.1. Taxonomy (GTDB): domain Archaea; phylum Altiarchaeota; class Altiarchaeia; order IMC4; family SCGC-AAA252-I15; genus DSAL01. The sequence goes on along the minus strand of DSAL01000068.1, from coordinate 1,444 downwards.
GCGAGCAGATATTCCTTTTCTGCATGGCGTCAAACTATCTTGCAAGCCAGTTCGACCCGCTTAGCACGGTACAGTATGAAACAGACAAGTGCCGTGACGACTTCGAAAAAAAAGTCGATGCGAGGATACTATCTGGTTCGGAATCTTGGACTGTCTCATCACCCTGCAGGTTTGAATACAGGGTTGCGGTTGCCGGCGGAACCAATCCTGCATCATACACCCAGACCATAACAATAACCGAAAAGACTGTCTTAAAGGCGGTTGAAAACCTCACCCAAGTCGCGTCAAGCCTAAGTAATGTGACGACTCCAAGCATACCTGTCTTTGAGGGGGTCTTGAAGAGGTGCGAGTACACTTACGGAAAAGAAGTCTGCGGAGACTGCTACTGCCTTGACGTTTCAGGCCAGTGCATGCCGCTCGAATTCAGCCAAATCGGGGGTTTGAATGATTATGTGGGTGAGCCCGTGATTTTAGGGGCGGAAAAGGATTATTTCTCCATATCCGCGTGCCCAAAGGAGTTGAAGGCCTACACGATAGTTTATGCCACAACAACCACTACAACACTGCCCCCAACTACAACCACGCTCCCGCCGACGACAACCACAAGCACTACGCTCGTCAGCCAGGAGGGCGGGGGATTCGGATTCGCACTGATTTTTGTCGGAGTCCTCCTGATGCTAAGCCTTGCCGTCGCAATAGCATACATTTCAGGCAAACCCACTTCAGTAAAGCACAATTACGGGGGGAGTACCAGGCTTGGAAGCGCGAGCAAGACGGTTGAAAAGAAAGGCCGTGCGAGGAATGCGAGGGAAGGCCGTGAGAAACCGAGCCTCAGAAGCAAGTAGGCTTTAAGCCTTGCCCTTGCTGGTTCCTGAAACGACGCCTTGCGCTATCAAGTGTGCGACCCGTATGGGCTCTGGAATCATGCTTCGGGTGGAACATAATTTTGTTATCTCGACCGCCTGCTCTTCTTTTATTCCCGCGAACTGTATGTGAATGCTTTTCCCTGGACGGGTTTCAACCGGAATAGGCTTGCCCGCATTCTCAACGCAACCCCACCTGAAGTCGAATTCATCAAGGTTTTTGAGCGCGGACTTTATGTCATCCAAACCAGGCTCCTTTCGAACGACAACAATCACCGGAAGACCGGTGTCTTCACTCAGCTTGTGGATGTCGACATGGTTGAATCCGCCGAACCCGAGTCCGTCGAGCATTATCACCCTAATGTCTTTGAACCGCCTCTTCAAGACCATTTCAGTCAATCTTTCAGTGGCATCAATGCCATCTGCAGTCACGCTCGTCGACATGACGCCGTCCATGAAGGAGCCACCGCGAAAAACTGTTCCAACCAAAAGCACCTGCCCGCCACTACCCCTCTTGTGCGGGCCGTCGTCAACGCCCAAAACCCGGACCTCCCCCTTAATCCCGTAAAACTTCGCCATGA
>DSAL01000056.1 GCA_011380095.1 Candidatus Altarchaeales archaeon | reverse complement strand
GGGTTAAGACGAGCATACTAATATTGTGGAGCGTATCATTCATGCTGTATCTTGGAAACCTCGCGATAACAACGGAAAGATACCTGCTCCCCGCCATGATGCCGATGATAGTCCTCATGGGCGCGGGCGTTGAGGGCATAGAACTGTTTTTGAAAAAGTATTCCGAAGGGCTTGCGGAAACCGTTCCTAAGATTCTTGTCGTAGCAGCCTGCTACCTCATGATGTCAAGCATCATCGACCTGCTTGAATTCAGGAAAGACTACTGCGGGCCCAAAGAGTTCTCGCTTGCGATAGGCCGGGCGACGCCGGAGGATGCGAGAATAATCGGGGTCGACGAGGACATGCACTACAAGTACTACGCTAAAAGAAAGACCATGGGGAGGCCTTTGATGACGACGGACACCGCCAAGATATACAGCCACCTTATAGAACTCCACGAGCTTTTGGCGAACAACACTCCAGTATACATCACATACCCCCAGGGATTGTCCTACGACGACTATCAGATACCTTTAGGCTACAATCCCGAGACCGGCAGGATATACCACGGTATTGAGGGACTCCCCTACGAAAACTTAAGGTACAACAAGCGTGAAGAAACATTCTACGACGGGCAGACTCTGCTGACGCTTCCAATGAAAAATCCTGGCGCATACAATATCGCACTTTTCAACGAATTCAAGCTCACCCCAGTCTTGAGGTTGGAGAACGAGGACTGGCACAGGAAGACTATAGCTTCAGGCAGGGTAATGGGCGTACTCTACAAGATTGAGGAGCGGGATTGAAATCTTTGAGATGAAAAATTTTGACATAGATTTTCACGTCCACTCAAAGTATTCGGGGGGCGTCAGCGATTCGATGACCATCCCAAACATCGCATCCCAGTCAGACTTGAAGGGGCTTGACTGCGTGGCGACCGGAGACTGCCTGCACAAGGGCTGGCTAAAGCACATTGAAGCCAACCTTTCAGACGTCGGGGGCGGAGTCTACTCGGCTGGCGGCGCCGAATGCAGGTTCATAATGCAGACGGAAGTCGAGGACGAGAAACGCGTCCACCACCTGATTTTATTACCGTCTATCGAAAGCGCGCAAACTCTGCGTGAAAAAATACAAAAACATTGTAAAAACATTGACGCGGACGGAAGGCCGAACGTAAGGCTCAACGGAGAACAGATTGCCGGTTTGGTTTTAGAGGTAGGAGGACTTATGGGGCCGGCGCACGCCTTCACCCCTTGGACTGCAGTCTACAAGGAATACGACAGCCTCAAAGACTGCTACGGCGAACACCTCGACAAAGTGTCGTTCCTCGAGCTCGGCTTGAGCGCCGACACCAACATGGCCGACAGGATACAAGAACTTCAAGACATCTCTTTTCTCTCGAACTCCGACTGCCACAGCCCCTGGCCCCACCGGCTTGGACGGGAGTTCAACAGGCTGGAGATGGAGAAACTGTCGTTTGGGGAAATCGAAAAGGCGTTAAAGAGAGTCGGGGGAAGACGCATCAGCATGAATGTCGGACTAAACCCTGTTGAAGGCAAATACCATATGACCGCGTGCACCAGATGCTACATGCTCTTCAAATGGGAGGACGCGCTGGCTCTGAGGAAAAGATGCCCGGAATGCGGGGGGCTGATAAAGCGCGGAGTATGCCAAAGGCTTGAGGAGCTCGCGTCATGGAGCGAACCCCACCACCCACCACACCGTCCGCCGTACCTGCACATCCTGCCTCTTGCGGAAGTCATATCCCTTGCAATAGGAGTGAAAACCCTGACCAGCAGGAAAATCCAGGACTCCTGGAAAAATCTTGTGGGAGAGTTCGGGAGCGAGATAAGCATACTTTTAGACGTCGACCCCGCGGAAATAAAGAAAGTCGACGTCAATGTCGGGAGCATTATCGAAAAGTTCAGAAGCGGACGCATATACTACCGGCCGGGCGGGGGCGGACGATACGGGACGCCGTCATTAACTGCGGTGAAAACAGAATACTGGGGTCGCGGACAGAAGACTCTCAAAGAATTCTGAAAAACAGTTATTATTTGGGCAAGAACATAATCATACCATGCAGTCAATCCAGATACCCGAAGAAAGGGTTGCGGTGCTTTTAGGCGAGAAAGGCGCTACAAAAAGGCGCATAGAAAAAGAGACGAAGACCAAGATAACCGTGGAGGAAGGTTTCGTTGAGGCGGTCGGAGACCCCATTGGCGAGATGACTGCAATAGGGGTAATACATGCGATAGGACGGGGGTTCTCACCACACAACGCCCTAAGACTTTTGAACGAAGACAACACGCTGATATTAATCTCTGTAACGGACTTCGCCAACACGAAAAGCAGTCTCGAACGCCTCAGGGGGAGGGTTATAGGGGAGGACGGCAAGACCAGAAAGACTATAGAAAACATGACCCGCACGAGAATATCGGTTTACGGCAAAACCGTAGGCGTCATAGGAAGTTATGAAAACGTGGAGGAAGCGAGGAATGCCATAGAAATGCTCCTGTCAGGCTCCAAACACACTACAGTATACCGAAACTTGGAGTTGATGGAGACCGCTGGAAAAAAGGCTTAAAAAACACCCCCTTCATAATATTGTATTTAAAGATATATTTTAATATATAGAATATGCCGAAAGACCAGCCTATCGAGGGTGGAGAACGTTCTGCAGACGACCTTTTCAAGTCTTTCAAGGAAGTTTCAATCACGGAATTCTTCAGGAAAAACAAGGCCCACCTCGGATATTCTGGGAAAGTCCGCTCGCTCACAACAGTAGTCCACGAGCTTGTGACAAACAGCCTTGACGCCTGCGAGGAGGCGGGCATACTCCCGGACCTGGAGTTGAACATCAAACAGTTGGGAGTGGAACACTACCGTTATTCATGCCGTGACAACGGACCTGGAATACCCGCAAAACACGTTTCCCGGGTTTTCGGGAAAATGCTTGCGGGAACAAAGTTCCACAGGAACATCCAGCTTCGCGGACAACAGGGAATCGGCGTTGCGGGAGTGACAATGTTCTCCCAGATGACGACCGGAAAGCCCGTTCGGATAAGGACGAGCATTGGCGACGGCGACGTCCACGAAATACACCTTCTGGTAGACGTCTCCAAAAATGAGGCGGACATCGTCGAAACCAAAATCTACAAGGAGCGGTGGCGTGGAACGGAAATAATAGGAGAGCTTAAGGGAGTGTTATTCAACCTCTCGGAGCAGGGGCCTTACGAGTATCTCCGGCGGACCGCCATCGCAAACCCGCATATTCGGATAACATTCATCGACCCGGAGGGACGGAAGTCGGTTTTCGAGCGGGCGAGCAAGGAGATTCCCAAACGCCCGGAAGAAGTCAAATCCCATCCGAAAGGAATGGATGTTGACGAGATTTCGAACATGGCGAAAAAGACCAGCGCCACAAGAGTCAGCAGCTTCCTTGAAAACGATTTTTCAAGAATAAGCAAGAGCAAGGTCAACGAAATACAGTCTAAAGTACACTTCGACTTGAAGAAGAATCCGAGAAAACTAAGCTGGAGCGAGGCGGAAGAGCTGGCGAAAGCTTTTGAAGCAGTAGACTTCATGGCCCCGCCCATTGCAGGACTCTGCCCTATAGGAGAGGCGCAAGTAAGGAAGGCTGTTTTGAACATACTAAAGCCGGAGTTCGAAGCCGTGGTCGAGAGAACCCCGGCAGTCCATTCAGGGGGAGTTCCATTCCAGATAGAAGTCGCCGTCGCATACGGCGGAAACGCTGGACGCGAGATAACCGACGGGGGAATGAGGACTGAAGTAATGAGGTTCTCAAACCGCGTGCCACTCTTGTTCGACGCCGGCGGATGCGCGCTCCAGCAGGCCGCAAACTCCGTGGACTGGAAGAGGTATGGGATACGCGACTTCGACAATTCGCCGTTCACAGTATTCATAAACCTGATATCAACACACATACCCTACACGTCGGCCGGAAAACAGAGCGTCGCATCAGACGACGAGATAGTCAAGGAAATCCGCATGGCACTCATGGACGTGGGCAGGAAATTCAACCGCTACCACAGCAGGAAACGGCGGGACCTTGAGAGGGCTGAAAGATTCAATACTTTAATGAGATACAGCGGAGAACTTGCGAAGGCTATAAGCGCCCTGACTGGAGGCGACGAGAAGGAGCTGGAGGAGAGGATTAAGGACATAGTCACGAAAAAACTGAAGTTCACGCCGCAAGAAGAGCCGGATAAAAAGCCGGGCAAGAAAAAGAAGGTTGAGGAGGGTGATGAGGAATGAGTGACAAGGAAGTCGCGAAAAAACTCGTGGATTTGGGGAAAGAATTGGAGTCGCTGATTCAAAAAGGCAGGGAGCCGAAGATGACAGTCCCCCAGCGCGGCAGAAGCAACGTATCATTTGATGAGGAGGCGAACCTTTTGAGGATGGGAGACAAGGATTCCTCGAGAAACTTCCTGAACGTAGCGCACACGAAAAAATTCATGCAGACTACGCTCATCGCCTCAAAATGCAGGGACTTCGTGGAATCCGGCAAGACTGCGAGCATCAGGGAATTATACTACCAGATGAAGCATACTATCAAGGGCACTAAGGAAAACACGTTTGAAGACCAAAGCGAGTCCGACCCGCTCATCGTCGACCTTGAAACAATGCTTTCCGTCCTCCGTGAAGAACTCCACTTGAAGGCGGACGACAAGGGCACGCTCATCGGAAACATCGTTATAGAGGATACTGGAGACGTCATCGACTGCTCAAAACTCGGGAGAAGCGGGCTCTCCATACCATCAATCGTAGAACACTACAAATTCCAGGAGGTTGACGCGGACTACTGTCTTGTGATAGAGACTGGCGCGATGTTCGACCGCCTGGTTGAAGAAAAATTCCCGCAGAAAAACAACTGCATCATGGTCTCGACCAAGGGGCAGGCGGCAAGAGGATGCAGGCGCCTTGTAAACAGGCTTTCAAGGGAGGAGAAGCTTCCGATAATAATGTTCACCGACGGCGACCCGTGGGGATACTACATCTATTCTGTCGTAAAGGCAGGTAGCATGGCGTTGGCCCACGAGTCCGAACGCCTTGGAACGCCCGAAACCCAGTTCGTCGGCATGACTATGAGCGATGTCGAAGACTTCGGCCTTGAAAAAGTTACGGAACAGTTGAAGGATGTGGACAAGAAGAGGATACGGGAACTCCTCCAATACCCGTGGTTCCAGAAGAAGGAGTGGAGGCGCGAGCTGAAGCTGATGGAGCAGAAGGGCGTTAGGATAGAACAGCAGGCGCTCGCCTCAAAGTCATTGGAGTTCGTGGCTAAAGAGTATTTACCCGAAAAAATCAATTCTAAACAGCTACTCCCTTAATTTTCAAGATGGATTTCGAGAAAGGGGTTGAGGACCAGGGGACGCGGGATAAGATGAACCTGCTCATCCTGGTTCATGAATTGAAGTCTGTGAGCGAAAGCAGTATCGCGAAAAAACTCGAATCCGACAGAAACATCGTGTCACAGCTTGGTGAGGAACTGGCCTACGAGGGACTCATAACCGTCGAAGTCGGGCAGAAAGACCCGCTCTACAAGATAACCTCCAAGGGGGAGGGAAAGATATGTTCGCTTCAAAAGGAGATTAGGCGGGAGCAGGAGATTTTAGAGAAAGAGAAGATTCCGAAAGTATCCGCCAAAGACCGGATGAAGAAGATGCGCGAGAAAATGTTTGGACCATTCAAGAGCATCATCAATTTTTTCAGGGGAGGATTCCACGAAGCTCTTCTTTTTATTTCCGCGGTGGTTTCGGCATACATGTTATACAGGTTCATCAGTAATCCGAACACCGAGATACTGAGCTTCCTTTTTTCCGCCGTCCTGATTTCGATAGTGATGCTTCTCTACCACGAGTACAAGAGCAAGCTGAAGACGAAGGAGGTCGTGAGCTTTCTTGAGTGGAGGATGCTGTTCCTGAAACAGCATAGGATACACTTGTTCATGACCTTCACGATGGTATCCCTAATTTATGTTTCGGGCATGATGATAATGGACCCGTCGGGCCTTGACACATACATTATGGCGGCGGGATTTCTGATGTCCACGTCAGTCCTCCTCTACAAGAAGGACGCTACGAGGGCTGGCGTCGTGAAATTTTACGCGGGAATACTGTCTTTAACATACTCTGTGCTTTTAGCGGGGGGGGTGTCAAGCATAACCAGGATACTGATTGACGAGAAGCTTCGGGCTGTGGATGTGGCAGTGAGCGTAATACTGTTATTTTTGGTTTACGTGAATAAGGACTTTCTCGGAGTCAACGTGGAGCCTCTTCGCGACATAATGCGTGAAGTCAGCAGGAAGCCTTCCGAATGAAGTCGAGTATTTTTCTGGCGGCCTCGCTTTTCGAGACTGTGCCTGTTTTATAAACGCTTTTTTCCGACACCAAAATCATGCTGGTGCTGTCTGCACCGAAAATTTTTTCTGAAACATCGTTGGCGCATACAAGTGTGAGAGAGTATTTTTCAAGAAGTTGGCGTGCACTAGCCAAAATCTCGTCTTTCGAACCCCCGTATTCGGCCTTGAATCCGACGAGCATCAAGGAGTGGTGCTTTTGCCTTACCGCGCCCAAGAGTTTGACGGTGGGCTTAAGCTTTAACGTTAGTTCTCCGCCTGATCGGATTTTACCCCCTGTTTTTTCGCATGGAGTGTAGTCGGCTATGGCGGCGGTCGAAATCAAAACGTCAAATTGGTCTGATGCGAGTATTTGGAGTACCGTTTCCGTCATATCCCTGGCGGACACCGCCTCCAACGCTTCAACGCCAGGGGGGATGTCGAGTTTTACCGGGCCGTAGACGAGCGTTACGGAGTCGCCGTGCCTGAACGCCTCTTTCGCAAGCTCCAGCCCCATGAGTCCGGAGGCGGGGTTGGAGATGAACCGTATGTCATCAATGTATTCTCTGGTGGGTCCGGCGGTCACAAGTATTTTCATATGCTTAATTTATGGTTTGAATGCAATTTATGTTTAATGAACGCGCTCACAATAGATGTGGAACCCGATTTCCCGCCCCACTACGTTTCTTTCAAGGGTTTGGAGGGGTTGAAGAGGCTTTCGGAGGCTGTTCGGGACGGCGGGTGTGGCGCGACTTTTTTCGTTTGCGCGAGTCTTTTGGAGGAGAATCCCGGCGTCCTCGACTTGCTTAATGGTTTTGAGGTGGGGTGTCACGGGCTTGAGCACGTTGATTACACCAAATTGAGCGGGGATGAGGTTGACGAGCATCTCGTCAACTCTCTTGACATATTCCAAAACCATGGCGTGAAGGTTTTGGGCTTTCGGGCGCCGTACGCGCGCGTGAACGAGATTGTTTTGTCGGCGGTTGCGCGGTATTTCAAGTATGATTCGAGCAGGAACTTCTGGCAAAGTAAACCAAAGAACCTGAAGGAATTCCCGCTTTTCACGGGAGGAAAAATGTTTGGAGTGAATCCGGTATTATTCAAGACAGCCTGCAAGATTCCAGTCAAAGACAAAGTATTCTTCACACACCCTTGGGAGTATGGGGGGTTTGATTTCGAGCGGATTATTGCAAAACGCCAGAAAATGCGGATTTTAGGATACTGCAAAGACAACTACTCAAAAAACCTCGATTGGATTCTTGGAAACGGCACGAAAAACCTGAAGAGTCTTTTGTAGGACATTGAGGATTCTGCGTTCAAAAAAAAAATTTAGAGTATAGTGTTTTGCCTCCCAAGCCACCCCGGCCCCTTTTCTGTGGGCCGGGGTTTTTGGGGGGTGGTTGGCTGAATTACCACATCTAGGCGATGTGATCCTTAATCCTCCCCGAGGGGAGGGTGGTTTTTGCTTCCTTTTGCTGTTTTTTTGGAGTGATGTTGGTGAGCGTGCCACCCCGGCCGTAGTTTTGGCAGAGGCCGGGGTGGGGGGG
>DSAL01000014.1 GCA_011380095.1 Candidatus Altarchaeales archaeon | reverse complement strand
GTCTATGGATATTATTTTCGGTGCGACAGTCATGTTTTTAGCGTCTCCGATTAGCTTTATTGTGTGGCCGTTTTTATTGGCCAGTTCGAGCGCTTGAGGCGTTATTTTTCTGATGCCCTCCACCTTAACGTCCTTGAACTTCGCGGTTTTCCCCAGGAAATGGTTTGCGAGTATGACGACTTTGGCGGCGGTGTCTATGCCGTCGATATCGTAGCTTGGGTCGGCTTCGGCATATCCGAGCTGTTGGGCTTCCGCGACAGCAAGGTTCAACGGCACTCCCTCATTCTCCATTTTGGTGAGAACATAGTTTGTGGTTCCGTTGAGGACTCCGTATACGTTTGAAACGTTGTTTGAATTCAGGCCGTCGTCTTTCAATCCAAGTATGGGAATCGCCCCGCCGACAGTCGCCTCGAACCTGAAGAGCGCCTTGTTTTTCTTCGCAAGAGACATCAGCTCGGAGTATGCTACTGCGAGCGGGCTTTTGTTGCTGGTTACGACGTGAATCCCTTTGGAGAGCGCTTTTTTTATGTGCGAGAGCCCGGGCTCCCCGGTTTTTATGTCGCCTGGAGTGCACTCGACCATCAAGTCGAGTTTCAATTCGTCGAGAAGTTGTAGCGCGTTCTTCTTTTTCAATCCCTCAATCTTTTTGAATTCTTTTTTGAGCAACGGTTTCAGCGCAATCCCCCTGCTGTTCACAATCGAGCCTGAAACGTCGCAGACTGCGACCACATTAAAGCTTATTCCCGACTTTTTGAAGTCTTTTTGTTTGTTGATGAGGGTTTGCGCTACCGCGCGCCCGATGACGCCGAACCCGACTATCATTACGTTCAAGTTTTTCACGACAACACCCCCGGCTCGCCTATCGCCAGAAACCTTTTTTCGGAGACTATCTTCTCTAACGCCTTTTCGAGCGTCTTGAGTTTGCGCTCCTCAACCTCGATGTTCATCCAGACTGAAGACTCCTCGTCCGGGTCCGCCATCCTGACGTCTATGTCCGAAACCATTCCGACGCCGTTTAGGGCGTCTATTGTGCCCTGAATGTCGCGGTCTATCACATGCCCGATTAGTAGTAGTGAAATCGATTTTCTCTTGAAGTACTGCCTGCCTTCGAATCTCGCCTCCTTCACTGAAATCTTCTGCCTCTTCAATTCCTTGAGTATCAGTTCAAGCGACTCCTGATCCCTGACCTTGAAGAGTACTTCAACAGGCACTGGGCCTTTCCCGGACCCGCGCTTATGGTGAAGGCTGAGTATGTTTCCCCCGCACGACGAGATCGGCTCTATCGCCTTCAAAAGCATTCCAGGACGGTCGGGCAGTGAGAGTGTGAGGTCTACGTTCATGGCCAGTATATATTAATGCCTCTTGCATATAAAGAAGTCATGCCTCGCCTAATCATAACGGAGAAGCCGAATGTGGCCAAGCGGATTGCGGAGTATTTGGGCAGTCCGAAGGTGGAAAGACAGGGGCAGGTCACATATTATCAGGTTGACGACGTTTATATCGCTCCTGCCGTCGGACACATCTTCGGCTTGAAGCAGAAGAAGCACGGGTGGGGTTATCCCGTCTTCGACATAGACTGGGCGCCGAGTTATCAGGTGAGTCCGGCGAGCGCGTTCACGAAAAAATATTTGGACGTCATAAAGGATTTGGCGAAAAAGTGCGATTCCTTCATAAACGCCTGCGACTACGACATCGAGGGGGAGGTTATCGGCTATAACGTCGTAAGACACGCCTGCAACACCGACCCGTACGGGAAGAACGTGAAGAGGATGAAGTATTCAACGCTCACGAAAGACTCGATACTCAACGCCTACAAGAATTTAAGCCCGATTGACAGGAGAATGGCGGAAGCCGGGCTTACGCGCCACATGCTCGACTGGTTTTGGGGGATAAACATGTCGAGGGCGCTGAGCCAGGCGGTAAAGAGCGCGGGAAAGTTCACGACTTTGAGTATAGGACGAGTCCAGGGGCCTTCGCTTAGGATTCTGGCTCAACGGGAGAAGAAGATTGGCGAGTTCACACCCCAAGACTTTTGGGAGGTCACGCTCGACTGCATTAAAGACAAGATTGGTTTTACCGCGATTCATGTTGAGGAAAAGTTCTTTGACGAGAAGAAGGCTTTGGCCGTAAAAGAGAAGTGCGGGAATACTGCGGTCGTCCTGAAGGCGGAGAAAAGCCAGTACAAGCAGAATCCGCCGGCGCCATTCGACTTGACTACGCTTCAGACTGAGGCGTACAGGCATCACGGGATTTCTCCCGCTGAAACATTGAATATCGCCCAGACGCTTTACACCAACGCATACATATCTTATCCAAGAACTTCAAGCCAGCAGATTCCCGAAGACATCGACGTTAAAAAGATTATCGGGATGCTCGGAAAGCAGGAAGACTACCACATCCTTTGCGAGAAATTGTTTTCGAAGAACCAGTTGAAGCCCGCCAACGGGCGGAAGAAGGATCCGGCACACCCCGCTATTCATCCGACCGGCGAAGTCCCGAAAAAACTTGGGGACCGCGACTGGAAGATATACGACCTTGTGGTGAGAAGATTCCTCGCCTGTTTCGGCGACCCGGCAATCAGGCAGACCGTCAACGTACTCCTCGAAAACAACGGCGAACAGTTTAAGGCGGAGGGTAAGACTACTGTCGAGGCGAACTGGCACGTCTATTACGGACCTTACGCGAAGTTTGAGGAAGTCACCCTGCCGGAGTTGAAGGAAAATGATGTTGTCGACGTCAGGAAAATCAATTTCGAGGCGAAAAAAACCCAGCCCCCAAAGAGATATTCGCCGGCTGGAATAGTCAGGGAGCTCGAGAAGAAGGATTTGGGGACTAAGGCGACTCGAAGCCAGATTATCGAAATTCTTTTCAAAAGGGGGTACGTGCACGGCAAAAGCATAGAGGTGACGCCCCTTGGAATGAGGGTTGTGGACACGCTCACAAAATACTGTCCTCAAGTTCTTTCGGAGAAGATGACCCGCAGGTTCGAAAAAGAGATGGAAGAGATTCAGGAGGGCAAGTTGAGGAGGGAGGATGTTGTCGCCGAAGCCGAAAAGACGATTCAGGATATTAGCGTCGAATTCAAAAAGAAGGAGCGGGAGATTGGCTCCGCCCTCGTCGAAACACTCGGCTCCACCATGGATAAAATCCATTATCTCGGCGACTGCCCGACATGCGGGAAAAAGCTTGTAGTCCGCCACAGCAGGGCGGGAAAACAGTTCATAGGATGCACGGGATACCCGAACTGCACGCACACCCAGCCTCTCCCTCAGGGAAAGCTTGAGCGGGACGGCGAGTGCAAGCATTGCGGGGGAGTCCAGATGAAAAGCATCAAGAAGGGGAAACGCCCGTTCATATTCTGCCTGAACCCCAATTGTCCGGGACGAAGAGAGTGGGGTAAAAGCCCTCAGGACGCCGTAGAAAAGGGTTTGGAGGAGGGGAAGCCTCTTGCAGGGGATTTCCCGAAAAAGAGCATTGTGAAAAAGACCGCAGTCAAAAAGAAGACGACTGTTAGAAAGAAGTCTGCCGTAAAGAAAACTTAGTCCAGAAAATTTTTCACATCCAATATTCTTGAGGACAACTCGCGCAACTGCATCCTCAACCCGGGAATTCCATGGGAAAGCAGTATGCCGTTCATTTCAGCGAGGTTTTCCGCGTAAGGAACGTTAAAGTATTTTTCCGTCTCAACGGGCGTGAAAATGGGGTCTCGCCCATAGACTTCGAAACCTTCCTTTCGCAAAGCCCTGATGAGCAGGTGTGATTGCGTGTGCCTTGTCTCCCGAACTCCGGGCCGGTAGCTTAAGCCCACCACCGCGACTTTTCCGGACGCCGTTATCTGCATCATTTTTTTAGCATAGTATTGCGCCATATCATCGTTTAAGAGTCTTGCAGTCTTTGTGAGCGGGACTTCATGCTCGTTCATCAGAAAGCGTGAGTAGACTGGAATGCAGTGTCCGCCGACGACTCCCGGCTCGTGCAGGTCGCAGTATTTGTGGCGGGCGGCCTCGCGGACTTCGAAAAAATCGACGCCCAACTCGTTTGAGACAGTATATAACTCGTTTGCGACTGCGATGTTCACGTCGCGGTAGACGCCTTCCGCCACCTTCACGAGTTCCGCCGTAGTCGTGTCCGAAACAGTTTTTGGTTTTGAAAAGATGCTGTAGAATTTGAAGACCGCCTCAGTGCATTCTCTAGTCAGACCTCCAACAATTTTCGGGAACTCGCTGAACCGTGATATACTGTAGCCCGTCATTATCCGCTCGGGACTGCAGGCCAGGTGGAAGTCCGCGCCGGCTGTTAGCCCGGATTCCGACTCGAGTATCTTGCAAACCCTGTTTTCCGTCGTGCCGGGCGGAACCGTGGTTTCCAGGACAACAAGGTCTCCTTCCTTCAGGACGGATGCGACTTTCGTGAAGGCGTCGTCGAGTATTGAAAAGTCGGGCTTGAATTCGCCGTCCAGAAAAAGAGGGACTATCACGACGTATGCGGTGCAGTCTTTCGCGCCCCCGATGTTTGAGACCGCCTTCAGGTTTTGTCCCGCGTGTTTTTTCACCAGCACTTCCAGTCCCGGCTCCTCGCCTATCGGGTTTTCGCCGGAATTTATTTGCGCGACCTTCTTTTCGTCTATGTCGAATCCGACAACCTCGATTCCGGATTCCGCCATTACCGCGGCAAGTGGAAGTCCCGCCCTGCCCAACCCTACGACACATGCTTTCAAAGCGTTATCACCCTGTTTTCCCTCGTGCTTTCTATCATGGCTTGCGCGACCTCCAGCGCCCTGAGCCCTTCAATACCGCTTGAATGGTTTTCTGTTTTTTCCAAGACGCTTTGAATGAAGTATTCGAGCTCGTTTCGCAACGGCTCCTGTTTTTTAATCCGTATCCCCTGGATGTCGCCCTCGCTCACCCCCATCAGTATGTCATTGTAAGTGTATTCCTCGTCCTTGACCTCGATGTTCTCGTAGAACCAGAGTTCCTGCGTCAGGTATTTGGCGATGAACATTCCTTTTTCCCCCAGCACGCTGATTTCCCGGATTTTTTCGGGCGTCAGCCAGTTGACGTTCAAGACTCCGATGGACTCGTCCCCGAACTTTAAAAGTCCGCTCAGCAAGTCCTCGTGGCTTGTGTGAATCCTCCGCTCTGCTTCAGCGTATACTCTTTTCACTTCAGAGCCTGTGAGGTAGCGCATTATGTCGATGTCGTGGACCGCGAGGTCTACGACCACTCCGACATCGCGGATTCTTCTCGGGAATGATCCGACGCGGGTTGAATGCATCTTGAATATTTTTCCGAGCGCGCCCTCGTCGAGCAGTTCCTTGAGTTTTCTGACTGCGGGGTTGAAGCGTTCGATGTGGCCGACCATGAGTTTCACCCCGTTTTTTTTCGCTGAATTGATGATTTTCCGGCCGTCCTGGATGGAGTCTGAAATAGGTTTTTCAACCAGAACGTTCACGCCCGACTCCATTGCGTCGAGCGCGACTTTAGCGTGGTATTGGGTTGGGACGGCTATGCTCGCAACATCTATTTTCTCTGATTTCAGCATGTCCATGTAGTCAGAATACGGTTTGCAGGAGAAGTATTGCGCGATTTTTTCGGCTCTTTTTTGATCTGGATCTGATACTGCGGCAAGCTCCGTGTTTTTGAGTTCGCAGTATATTCGGGCGTGGTTGAATCCCATGGATCCGACGCCGATGACGGCGGCATTCAGTGTCTCCATCTTAAAGGCCTACAATCCATTAAGGACTTCGGATATAAAATCGATTTCCTCCCTCTCAAGTTTCGGGTGGACTGGAATGGATAGTACTTCTTTCGCCGCATTTTCCGCGACAGGCAGGCTGTCGTTAAAGCCGAGTTTCTTGTAGTAGGGCTGCCTGTGTATTGGTATGGGATAGTGGACTCCGTATCCTATGTCGTTTTGCCTGAGTTTTTCAATCGTCTTCTCCCGCTCCCTGCACTGTATCGTGTACTGGTGGTATACGTGCGTGCATCCCGGCTTTTCTAAGGGCAGAGTGTATTTTGAGGAGTCGAGCATCCGGTCGTAGGATTTTGCGTTTATCCTTCGTTTCTGGTTCGCCTCATCCAACCTCTTAAGCTGGCTTAGGCCGATGACGGCGCACAAGTCCGTCATACGGTAGTTGTAGCCGAGCGTTTCGTGAACGTATTTTTCGCTTGAACCGTGGTTTCGGATTATCCTGCATTTTTCCGCGACCTGCGCGTCGTCTGTTGTTATCATCCCCCCCTCGCTTGTCGTCATGTTTTTGGTGGGGTAGAAGCTGAAGCATCCGGTGGCGAACGACCCGCATTTTTTCCCGTCATACTGCGCTCCGTGCGCCTGGCATGCGTCTTCAATGAGCGTGAGCTTGTGGTCTTCGCACAATTCTTTTACCGGCTTAACGTCAAAGGGGTGGCCGTACAAGTGCACTGCGAGGACTGCTTTTGTTTTAGGGGTGATTTTTTCCGCTATTTTTTCGGGGTCGATATTGTATGTGTCGGCCTGAATGTCCGCGAAAACCGGCTTGGCGTTGCAGTAGAGTATGCTGTTTGCTGACGCGATGAAGCTGAAGGGTGTTGTAATCACCTCGTCTTGTGCGCCGATTCCGTGCGCGAGAAGCGCCGTGTGGAGTGCGGCGGTTCCGGAATTGACTGCTATTGCGTGTTTGACTCCAGTGTATTGCGCGTATTTTTCCTCGAACTCTTTTACTTTCGGCCCCTGCGAGATTATTCCGGAGTCGACTACTTCGGCGAGCTGTTGTTTGACTTCGCTTTCGATTGCTGGTGACGCTATCGGTATCATCTTATTTTTTGATTTTTTGTCTGATTCATTCAACAGTCTCGTAAATTTTTTTGGGTATCTTGTATTCCTGTCCGCACGCGCATTTAAGTGTGACTTGGTCGCCTTCGACTCTTGCTCCCGTTATTTTTTCCCCGCACTTGCAAACGAAACCCCGGATTTTCGCGGGATTCCCGTATGCGAGGGCGTTTGGCGGAATGTTTTTGGTGACGACGCTTCCCGCCCCTATCATCGCGTATTCCCCTATTTCGACTCCGCAGACTATCGTCGAGTTGGCTGAAATGCTCGCCCCTTTTTTGACGAGAGTCTTTATTATCTTGAAGTTTTTAGTGAATGCGCGCGGCCTAAAATCATTTGTGAATGCGACGTGCGGTCCTATGAAGACGTCGTCTTCAATCGTCACGCCCTTGTAGATTGAAACCCGGTTTTGTATCTTGCAGTTTGAGCCTATTTTCACGGACTCGTCGATGTAGGCTGATTTCCCGATAATGCAGTCACCCCCCACCTGCGCGTTCTCACGTATTTGGGCTTGATGCCAGATTTTGGTGCCCCCGCCTATTTCGGCTTTTGGGGATACTTCTGCAGTCTCGTGGATGTAGACGTCTTTTCGGGTCATTGAACAATCATATGGATTTTATTTTTAATAACGGAATCCCAGGTTTATTGGAGTCAAGATGAGTGAAAAGAATATTGAGCTTCCCAAAGACTTGTATGAGTGGATTGAGAACCGTCTTCCCGAAACCGAGTTCAAAACCGTCGACGAGTATGTATCCTACGTCGTTTCTGAAGTTAGGAAGAATATTGAGGGAGATTCAGGCGGCGAGGAGGCTTTGAGCAAGGCGGACGAGGAGAAGGTTAAGGATAGGCTTAGGGCTCTCGGATACCTCGACTAAAAAAATATTTTGAAGGCCGGCTGAGGCCTTTTTTTACATTACCTGATGTAGTATGATGGGGCTTCTTCCACGAAATCCTGCTGCTGTTCCACCGCCTTCTTGTGGGCGTTTATCATCGAAGCCATCCTGTTGATTTGCTCTTCGGTTTCTTTTGCCTTGGATTCGAGCGCCGTCATGTCGACTGTCACGTCAAGTATTTTCGTGAGGACTTTGAGGAGTGCTTCCGCGCTTTTCGCGTCTATTATCTGGCCGTGTGTTTCGCCCATAAGGCATACTCCGCCCATCCCGTACATGCTTGAGAGTC
>DSAL01000013.1 GCA_011380095.1 Candidatus Altarchaeales archaeon | reverse complement strand
GTTAAATAAAGATATTGCCGAACATACGAGGCTTGTTTTTTCCGCGGGGAATATAAGAGTTTATGAAATCGTGAAATAAGCCGAACAGCATATGTTACATGTATCCCATATCGCGTAAAATTTTCACGGCTTCGTCCGAGAGTTTTACAGTATCATGCGGTTGACTGCTGTTTTGGAGAATATAGCCGTTTAGTAGGGATTCGGCCAATTCTATTTCGGCTGAACCCACCCCGTATATGCTTTCCAATTCAGATGGGTCGGATGAGAGGTCGTAAAATTCTTTTCGAATTTGCTCGCCCGAGTAGGTGAAAATCAGTTTTTTATCATCGTATATAATCCCCTTCATTTTTTGTGGCGAGTCTGGAACCGATTCGCGCTCCATGAAGACGGGAGTAGCACAATTCATTCCATCTGAAAATATGTTCCTTCCAGAATATTCCGACTCTAAATCAATTTGAAGAAGGCCCAGGATTGTAGGCATAACGTCGATGTGTTGGACGGCACAATCGTCAATCACATTACCACCACGGGCGGGAAGATATATTATAAAAGGCACCTTAACAATTTCCTCGTAAAGAGTCCGGTGATGTGCACTCCCGTGGTCTTGGAATTCTTCCCCGTGGTCTGCGACGAGTATTATTATCGTGTCGTCCATCAAGCCGGATTCTTCCAGGAAATCGAAAACCCGCCCCAAATGATAATCCATGTAAGCAATCTCGCTGTCATAACGGTCAAGGGGAGTTTTTCCATAATAAAAACCATCATGATTCAGATACCAGTAGTGGGGGTCGAAATAGTGGGCCCAAACAAAAAAAGGCTTTCCAGACCCCTCAACCGCGGATATCAGTTTGTCTGAAAGCTCGCGTGAAGAATGTATTTCACGAGGATGCCCAATGCCCAGTATAGATTCGTCATAATCATCAAACCCCTTATCAAGCCGGCGTGAATTTTTTAAAAGAACATGAGTAGCGTAAGCTTTGGTGGAATAGCCATTGCGGTTTAATACTGAAGCAATTGTTTCAGCATCCTTGGGCAATGAACTATTGAAGAATACCACATTATGCTGGTTTGGGTAAAGGGAGGTGAAGATTGACGTGATTGAGGGGAGGGTCCATCCGGCCTGGCTGTATGCTTTAGTGAAAACAAAAGAGTCCATAGCAATCCTGTCGATGTTCGGGGTAGTATTCCGCCCATAACCGTAAAATCCAACATGATCCTGCCTCACACTCTCAAGAGTTATCAAAAGAACATTCGCGCCAGCATAAGAACCCGCCGCCTCAAAAGTATCATTTGAATCGTTGAATGCAGTTAGGATAACCGCTAGAGATGCGGAAAAAAACACAAATAAAACGAGGAGGGGAAGCTTATTGTCCATTTAATTTAAAACATGAATCCCGCACATAAAACTGATTCGTAGATGCCGACAGCTTAAGATAAATGCTTGCATTCAAAAGGTTATAAGTTAGAATGAGTTTTAGGAGTTTTTTTTTGAAAATCCGTCCGGCGGAGTGGATTATTTTGGCGACTGCAGTGTGGATTGGTGCGGTCCGGCTGGTTGTTGAGGGTGGTTTGAGTTTGGGTTATGTGTTAGGCGGGGTTTTAGAAGAATTGGCTTTGTGGACGCTGATTGTGGGGTTTTTCTTCCTGCTTTACATCGGTTTTGAGCTTGTTTTCTCTTTCGGAAAATCCAGTTTAAATTCATTGCTCGCAAGGTTGATTGAAGGGGCGGGGGGTTTCAGGGATTTGATGCCACTATTGTTCCTAAGCTTTGTTTTTACGAATATAGGAGCCGGTTACAGCCTGGTGAGAAAGACGGGTTTCAAGGATATTACGCCCTTGCTCCTTAAGGCTGATGAAATTATTTTCGGAGTCCAGCCTTCCGTGTGCATGCAGGAAGTCGTCCGCCCGATTCTTACAGAATACATGAGCATGATATACATGGTATACCCGGGGATAGTTCTTTTGGCGGCTTTCTGGCTCAGGTGGAGGCATGGCGGAGACGTCTGCAAAGACTATGTTCTCGCGCTTGTTTTGGCGTCCTGCATTGCATACGTTTTCTTCATACTTTTGCCGGCGGTTTCGCCGGAGTATGTTATAGAATATTGGAGGCCGCTTTCAGGACATTATTTTACGAACAGCCTGCGGGTTTTTCTGGGAAACGCGCGTTCGATTGAAAACGACTGCTGTCTTTTCCCGAGCCTGCACGTCGGATTAAGCACGCTCGCATGGCTTTACGTCAGGAGGGCTCAAAGCCGGCTAAACATCCCCTTCGCGGTTCTCGCGGTTTCAGAGTGGGTTTCGCCGGTATATTTGAGGAGGCATTATGCCGTGGACGCGCTTGCGGGAATAATGCTCGCATTATTCTGCTACCACGCGTCTTTAGAGATAAACAGGAGATGGCGGGAAAGGCGGGTTTTTTTAAGGGAGTATTACGCCGCTCCAAAAAACGAACCAAGTCCAGAAGACGAGGAATGCTACGAGTCCCAGAAACATTAGAATGTCCTTTTGGCTTATGTCGTCGCGAAACTCCACCATGTCTGGAAACACCAGTATCCTTATTTTGATTTAAAGTTAAAAAACGCTTCAAAACCGCTGAAAACACGTTTTTATTAAAAAAATGGCGGGCGGAAGGTTTATAAAGGGTTGCATCCAAATGTTTTTACATTAATAAACCCAGAATGAGGGTTATATCTTACATTAATAAACCGGTATCGAGGTTTATATTGAGGTGAAAAATAAAGAAGATGGATAAAAAACACGTGATTGGGCCAATGTTTATGCTTTTAGTTCTCGCAGCATACGCAGCAGCCCAGGGAGTAGAAATAAATGTTTCCGTAACAGAAGGAGCAGTAGACGCGGCACAGATGTTATGCCAGATATTGTATAACATCAGGTTCATCCTGACAGTTATCGCCGCGGCAGTAGGTATAATCGTCCTGGTACTGCAAGGCATCAAGTGGATTGGTTCCGCAGACGACCCTGGCGCAAGAAAACAGGCGAAACAAGGCATCATACACGCCATAATCGGAATGATAATCGTGGTGCTCGCCGTAATCCTCGTGACAATGGTCATGGTAGGAAACTACTGTGGAACAGAAAGCACGGAAACCATGCTTGGATAAGTAGCAGGAGGATATTTAAATCTTCCTTTTTCTTTTTTATCTTTTTTCTTTTATTTTCTCCCAAAGATTCTTTTTTGCCGCCGGATTTTCCTCAACCTTCCTCAATTCCTCAAGAATCTCCCGCTCTTTCCTCGACGGCTTCTCAGTAGTATGGACTTTCACAGTAACGAAGATGCTTCCACTCCCGCGCCCGTTCAAGTCCGGCATCCCCTTCCCACGAACCTCAAAAACAGTGTGAGATTGCGTGCCGGCGGGAATCTTGAGTTTTTCAGAAGAATCCAACGTCGGAACCTCAATCTCACACCCGAAAACAGCCTGCGTGTAGGTTATGGACGCCTCACAATACAAGTCTTTTCCACGCCGCTCGAAAAACCCGTGGGGTTTCACACGGATGACGACATACAAGTCGCCCTTGCCCCCGCCATGTGCTCCGGCACTGCCCTCGCCCTTCAAACGCAAATGATTCCCAGAATCAACGCCCCTTGGAATCGAGATTTTAATGTCACGCCTCTTTTCAACAACCCCCTTCCCGGAACACTCACTGCAAGGATTCTCCAAAACCCTGCCCCCGCCCCCGCACTTCCCGCACGTTGAAACCTGCATGAACACGCCGAACGGCGTCCGCTTCTGCCGCTTCTCCCGGCCGCTCCCCCCGCAGTCAGGACACGATTTCTCGCCAGTCCCGCCAACACCCTTGCAGGATGGACATCGTTCCAACCGCCTTGCAGAAATCTCTTTTTCGACTCCGGAATAAGCCTCCTCCAAGGTTATCTCAACATCAGCCCGAAGGTCCGCGCCGCGCGCGGGACCCTGAGGCCTAGCCTGCCTTCCAAAAGGGCTTGAACCGCCGAAAAACATGCTGAACAAATCCTGGCCGAAAAAATTGGAGCCTGAAAACAAGTCCTCGATATCCGAGAAATGGCTGAAATCCTGCCAGCGGAAGCCCTGACCCCCGAAAAAGTCGCCGGCCGAATGACCATACCTGTCGTACTGGGCGCGCCTCCCATCGTCAACCAAGACTTCATAAGCCTCGCTAACCTCCTTAAACTTCTCTTCAGCGCCAGAATCCTTGTTGACGTCCGGATGAAATTGTTTTGCAAGACGACGGTAAGCCTTCTTTACCTCATCTTTAGAGGCGTCTTTGCCGACACCCAAAACCTCGTAGTAGTCGCGCTTTGATGACATCGTCTAATCCCATAGGATTTGCTTGAAATTAAAGGGGGTCGAGCGTGGTGATGAGCCCGTCCCAAGTCGGATACTCCTCGACAAACGCGGGAACCAAGCCGATTCTCCTGAAATATTCCGGCTCACCCTCCAAAATCCACGCTCCAGTAAGAATGCGGAGCCCGCGCTCGTCAAGTAACATCAGGTTTTCCGGAAGCCCGATTTCTTCGGCAATTTTATCCTGAAGTTTCGAAAGCTTTTTCAAGATATTTTTTCGCCGCGACCCGCTCAACGACCCGAGTTTTTTAGCGTGCCCGAACGACGGAAGAGTTTCCGAAAGATAAAGCGCCCCGCGAACCAGAAGGCCTTCGGAAGTCACAAAGTCAAAATCTTGCGCAACATTCTTCGCCCGCCTCCTAATCCGCTCCCTCAACTGCACCCTGTCCTTCAACCGTATCGTGCAGTAGTGGACGTTCAAACCCGTTTTTTGCGCGCAAAACTTCAAAAGACTCCCGGCCATCCGGGCCGAGCCTTTGACCGCGAAAGAATTTGGTGACTCCAATTCAAAGCCTTTGCCGAGCATGCATTCAATGTTTGTTTCAGACGATTCAAGCTGGTTGAGGTTGAGGAACTTCACGCCAATCTCGTCGAGTTTGACAACCAGTTTCTTCGCCTGCCGCAAATAGCCGGGCACTACGGGGATTTCTACTCCGACATCCCAGCCATACTTCAATGCATTCTCGATTGGAGTCAAGTCCGGCCCGCCCATGCGCGAATAGTCCGCCTGCCCGCCAGCGTAGTCGGGGTGGAATCTTATCTCGTCAAGGCCTGCATCATGCAGTTTTTTCAATGCAGCCGGCGTCGCAAGAACGCCTGGCGTATAGAGGTGTATGTGGAATTTCGCCCCGAACTTCCCCTTCAAAAGCCAGATGTATTTGACTGTCCTCCCAAGCCTTGCGAGCGGGTCGCCCCCCGTAATTCCCGCGCCCTTCGCACTGCAAAGAAGCGCCTCCTCCAAAATGTCTTGGTCTTTTTCCACGCGCCGCTCGTTGGCGTAGACGACGTCCCGCCCCTTCTTTTCAAGCGAGAGGGGACAGTACCAGCATTTGGAGGGGCATACTCCCGTCGCTATTAAAACGAGTTTTTCGCCCCGAACGCACTGCCTGCACCCCTTCGCAAGCGGGCCGACCCTGCTTGAAAAATATGGTGTCCCGACGATTTTGCGGGCCATCTATTTTTTCCCGTCGCCCTCGACCGTGTAGTCTGCGTCAACGACAGTGTCGTCAGACTTTGCGCCTTCCGAACCGCCTTCAGCCTTGTCTTTATTTTCCTGCGCCTGCTGTTCCTGCTGGTATTTCTGGGCGGCCTCCTGATAGATTTTGGCGAACAATTCCTGCGAGTCCTTGCCGAGCTTTTCAGACTTCTCCCTTATCCTGTCGGCGTCTTTTTTCGAGATAGCCTCGCGCAATTCCCCGACCTGCTTTTCCAAGTCCTCCTTCTTCTTCGCCTCGACTTTGTCGCCCATCTCGGAGAGGGCTTTTTCGACGGAGTATGCGAGCGTGTCGGCCTCGTTTATTTTCTCGGCCAACTCTTTCTTCTTCCTGTCTTCCTCGGCGTGCTCTTTCGCCTCCGTTTGCATGCGCTCGACGTCGCCTTTTGAAAGCCCGCTTTTCGCCTGAATCGTAATCTGCTGCTGCTGTCCGGTCGCCAAATCCCTTGCGGAAACGTTGAGTATGCCGTTGGCGTCAATTTTGAACGTCACCTCAATCTGGGGTATCCCCCTTGGCGCGGGCGGGATTCCGGTTAGATTGAATTTCCCAAGGCTCTTGTTGTCCGCCGCCATCTCCCGGTCCCCCTGCAAAACGTTTATCTCAACCGACGGCTGGTTGTCGGCCGCGGTTGAAAACACCTGCTTTTTCTCTGTCGGAATCGTGGTGTTGCGCTCAATCAGGCGGGTGAACACTCCGCCCAAAGTTTCTATTCCAAGGGAAAGAGGTGTCACGTCCAAAAGCAAAACGTCCTTCACGTCCCCCGCCAAGACTCCGGCCTGTATCGCGGCGCCGACCGCGACGACTTCGTCGGGGTTGACTCCCTTGTGCGGGTCTTTCCCGAAAAGTTTTTTCACTGTCTCCTGGACTTTGGGCATCCTCGTCTGCCCTCCGACAAGAATCACCTCGTCAATGTCTGAAGGCTGCAGTCCGGCATCCGAGAGGGCCTTCCTGCAGGGTTCGACAGTCTTTTCAACCAAGTCGGCCGTAATGCTTTCGAGTTTCGCGCGTGTTAAAGTGATGTTCAAGTGGAGCGGGCCGGAATCTCCTTGAGTTATGAACGGCAGGTTGATTTCGGTTTCCGTCGTGCTCGACAATTCAATCTTCGCTTTCTCGCCCGCGTCTTTCAGGCGCTGGAGCGTCATCTTGTCCTGCCTCAAGTCTATGCCGTTTTCTTTCTTGAATTCTTCGGCAAGCCAGTTGATTATCCGGTAGTCGAAGTCGTCGCCGCCAAGATGCGTGTTCCCGTTTGTCGACTTGACTTCGAAGACTCCGTCGCCGACTTCCAAGATGCTTATGTCAAAAGTCCCTCCGCCAAGGTCGTATACCGCGATCTTCTCGTCTTTTTTCCTGTCCAAGCCGTATGAGAGCGCGGCGGCCGTGGGTTCATTGATAATCCGGAGAACTTCAAGCCCCGCTATTTTTCCCGCGTCTTTTGTCGCCTGACGCTGGGAGTCGTTGAAGTATGCGGGAACTGTTATGACGGCCTGTGTTATGGCTTCGCCGAAGTAGGCTTCGGCGTCCGCCTTAAGCTTTTGCAATACCATCGCTGAAATCTCTGGCGGAGCGTATTCTTTGTCGCGCGCCCTGATTTTTACGCCCCCGTCCGACGCCTTTGATATCGCGTAGGGGAGGGTCTTTCGTATCTCGACCATCTCTGGGTCGTCGAAGTTTCTGCCGATGAAGCGTTTGACGCTGAATATCGTGTTGTCGGGGTTGGTTATCGCCTGGCGTTTGGCTACCTGTCCGACAAGACGCCCCCCATCTTTGGCGAAGCCGACGATTGAGGGCGTGGTCCTGTTGCCCTCCGAGTTTGATATGACCTCGGGCTTTCCCGCCTCCATCACAGCCATGCAAGAGTTTGTTGTCCCCAAGTCTATTCCCAAGATTTTTGCCACTTTAAATCACCTTTCTTTTTTCACTAAAATTTTTTGTCCGAACTATTCTTTTGGTTTTGTTATCCTGACTTTGGCCGGCCTCACCACCCGCGAGTGGAGGAGATACCCCTTCTGCAGTACTTCGCTGACGGTCTCGTCCTCGACGGCGCCTTCCTCGAACATCAATGCCTCGTGGAAGTTGGGGTCGAATTTTTCGCCCGCAGGATTGATTTCCTCGACTCCGTGCTTTTTCAAGAGGCCGTCAAGCATTTTAAGCGTGAGCTCGACGCCGGAAGCCATTGATTTTGCGTCCTCCTTGTTTTGAAGCGCCCTCTCGAGGTTGTCTTTAACCTCCAGGAATTCTTCCACAATCTTTTGGTTGGCGTATCGCTGGTGTTCCGCCCGCTCGCGTTCTGCGCGCTTTTTATAGTTTTCAAAGTCGGCTTGAACCTTCTGCAGGAGTTCAAGATATTCTCCAGACTTGTCTTTGACGCCCGAACTCCCACCCCCCGAATCCTGCACACCCTCCCCGGCAACAGGCTCGTCAAGCCCCCCGGATTC
>DSAL01000066.1 GCA_011380095.1 Candidatus Altarchaeales archaeon | reverse complement strand
TTTCGAGACGACGTGATGATGGAGGCCGGATTCTTCGGCAGACTCCTAACAGACTTCTACTACAAGGCGGGATCGAAAATCGCGGTTCATGTTGAACGGCATGACCTGTTGAGAAAAATTCTTTTGAACACTGTCATGAAGCCCTTGATCTGGGCGTTCAGGCGGATTGGCTTTTGAGCGCGTCTTTCAAGACCTTTCCGTCAACATCTTTTTTTATCCCGAAGAAGTTGAGTATTGTCGGGTTCAAGTCGATTAGTCTTGCGTTAATCCGCTCTCCTTTTTTGACGCCCGCGCCGCTCATCACGTACATTCCCATGAGGTGGTGTCTTCCGGTTTCGCGGATTATCGGCTCTATCAGTTTGGGATAGTTGAATCCGCCCGTAATCCAGTAGGGTTCTTTCGGGAGTATCAGGATGTCGGGCGCATATTTTGTCTGGAGTCCGTGATATATCTCCTGTTTCTTCCAGACTTTCTCGCAGATAAGTTCTCCAGTCTTCGGATCCCTTAATTCAGTCCTGAGTTTTCCGACGATCTCGTCTTGAACCCTCTCGTATTCCCCTTTTGAAAGACTTCTGTTGAGGTATAGGTCGCCGGTATAGTATCCGCACGTGTAGGCCTTAGAGTTTTCGTAGTCTATCTTGACTTTTGGGGGGGCGACTTTGCCGGGCTTTTGCCCGAGCATTTGCATTGCCCTAACAATTATTTTTGAGATTCCGCTTCGCTTGAGGATTGCGCTCATCTTCACCATCCTCCGCGCCCTCCTGTTTTCCGGAGTGTCGAACGTCTTTATGTAGCCGTGCTCTTCAAGCCAGTTGTTGATGTGCACCCTCTTTTCCTGCCTGCAGAATCCGTGGTCGCTCATCACGATAACAACGTCCGCTCCGGCCTTCTCCCTCAACTCCGACAACTTCTGGTCGAGGTGGATGTAGTAGTCGCGGATTGCATTCCCATACTTTCCCCTCCCAATCTCGCCGAAGAGATAGTGTTGGACGCGGTCTGTCCCGCTGATTAGTATCATGAAAAAATCCCACCCGACCTTGTCCATCAGCTTCATCGCGCACTCGCACCTCTTGTCGGTCACCCTATACAGGTCTTGCAGGAATTCTTTTTTCGGGGTGTCCATGTGGCCTGAACCCTCGATGACGTAACCCTCCTTTTTCAGCCACTCCTCAATCTCTTTCGGGTGGGCGGTTACTTCGGGCGCCATGACTCCTGAAACGATTACTCCGTCAATCTTGTCCGGCGGGAAGGTGAGCTGTATGTTCATGACCACGCTCTTCTTGCCGTTCTTGGAGAGCGTCTGCCAGAGCTTCTCCTCCCTTATGCTGTAGCCGAGCGGGATTTCTATTTCGAGCGTGTCTTTCTTGAACTGCTGGAAACCGAAAACGCCGTGCCGTCCGGGATTGCAACCTGTCGCAAAACTCGGCCAGGCGACCGGTGATACCGGCGGGATGACGGACTCAAGCTCTCCCCACACTCCATCCTCCATCATCTTCTTGAGATTGGGCATGAGTCCCGCATCAACCCAGGGTTTGAGGGCGGTCCAGGTCGCGCCATCCCAGCCGACCACCAACACTCTAGGCACGTTTTTCACCTCTTATGAAGTATGCGAGGAAGAGCAAAAACATCAGGGTGTATGAGATTGTTGATGTTGCCGCCGCCGCGGAAATCCCGTATCTTGGAATGAAGATTATGTTCAATATTATATTTGAGAAAAGCCCGATGAAGGGGGTTGCTATCGCGAAAAAAGGCATGTCTTTTGCAGCGTAATAATTCATGAGTATGGTTTCAAGCGAGATGAAGAATATTCCGGGAATGAGTATTATGAATGGGAGTGTGGAGCCTGCGTAAGCCTCCCCGAAAAGCCCCTTGACGAGCGGTTCGGCCAGGACGTACGAGACTATTGACGTGAACAGCATGAGGATTCCGACTCCAAGCAGGACTTTTTTCGCGAACGGCCTTGAACGGTCTCCCATCCTCGTCGCCGCCGGGAAGAATATGAGGGCGATTGTGGCGGGCGCCATGTAGAGCAGTTCTGCGATTTTCGCGGAGACTGAATAGATTCCGGCCTGCGCCTGCCCGAGGAAGTAGTTCACCAGTACTATGTCGAACTTGAAGACGAGTATCGTCAGGCTCGTGGCCACATACACTTTCAGGCCGTATCCCATCATCCTTTTAATGAACTTGAAGTCGAAGCAGAGCCCGAACTTCCGGTTCACGTAGCTTGACGCCACGTGGAGGAGCGCGGAGAAGGCTTCGACGAAGACGAGGAATGCGACGAGCGCCATGATTCCAAGCCCCATGTATTTTAGGATTAGTATTGCGCCGGCGAACACCATGAACGCCCGAAGCATTATAAGCAGGTTGTAGGGCGTTATCCTGTTGAGGGATAGCATGACTCCCTGAAACATCGTGATTATCAGGGAGAACGGGACTGCGAGCGCGTATACCGTAATGTAGGTCAAGCCTATGTCGCCGTAGAGCGGGGGGTAGGCTACTGCAAGCCCTATGAGGATTACTGTGAGGATTCCGCCCAATACTGTTCCGAGCATGAGGCTGTTTCCGCACGCCTTTTCATACAGGCTTTTGTCGGCGCCGACAAAACGGATTATCGAGGCGTAGACTCCGAGATGCCCGAACTGCTGGGCGATTGCGACAACCGCGAGAAGAGACGCGACTATCCCCTGCCCTTCCGGCCCGAGCATTCTGGCGACGACAATGCTCGCCAAACCCATCAGCAATACCGCGCCGACTCTTGTCGCGACAGTCAATCCCGCCGAAAACCTGAAACGCATCTTAAAAACCCGCAAGATAGTTTTGCACGCCGCAGGGCGTGCGGTAATCCCAATATATACTCTATAATACAA
Source organism: Candidatus Altarchaeales archaeon (assembly GCA_011380095.1). Classification (GTDB taxonomy): domain Archaea; phylum Altiarchaeota; class Altiarchaeia; order IMC4; family SCGC-AAA252-I15; genus DSAL01. The sequence continues at coordinate 5,163 of DSAL01000066.1, read as the reverse complement.
TAAAAATAGAGTTTAATTTGGCGTCCGGGATTATACTACCGTAAGCGCCCAGTTGTCCGTGTATATGTATGAGTTTGTCGGCTGGCTTTTGGGTATTCTCACGTAAATCTGCGCCCAGTCCACGTTGGAGGATAATGTTCCGGTAGTGCAGCTTATCTCCTGCCAGTCGGTGCCGACCTGCGGGGAGACCGTGCAGTATGAATTCCAGTTGCCGTCTGCCGCGCCGCCGCCCGGTGTTGTTCCTCCATAGTTTTGTATCGCCATGTTCACGGTTATTGCCGTGTTCGCCTTGACTAATGCCCTGAATTTGTATTGGTTTCCTGCCTGAAGCGTGTTTTCCGGGAGCATGTACGTGAACTGGACGCCCCAGCTTCCGACTGTGGTACCTGTTGTCTTGTAGAGTCTAATACCATATCCTGTTGTGCCGTATCTATATGATGTGCTTCGGTGGCATGTTGCCGCGCTTCCTGAGTTATCGCTGTTGCAAGTCCAACCGTATGTAGTGGCTCCATCAGGGTCATAGTTTCCATAGATACTATTACCATCATAGACGTGTCTCGCGGTATTATAATCTGTCGGCCCATTGTTGAAAGCCGGCCATCTGGTCAACAGGTTGCACTCGCTCACACAGTTTCCGCCCGCTCCAATCTTTTTGTCGGGATTGTTGCAGCAAAGGCTTGTGACCGTCGCCCCCGGGCATTGTTCGGTCACCAGGTATTCGTTGGCGTCGTCTCCGCAGCATTTTGCTGTCGTCGTGTCGGTGTATTCGCCGACTCCACTCTCGCCCGCCCTAATCCAATAGTTTTCGGTTGAACCTGGCGCGAACACTTCGGCGCACGCGCCACAGAAAGTTTCCGAGTCGCAGTCATTCCACTTGCCTTGCGCTCCGCATCCCGCATACTGGTCGTTTCCGGAGGCGACTCCCTCAACGTCATACGCGTTGATGACCCAAATTAAGTTTTCATCGTCATAATATGTGACTGGATAGCATTTTCCGTCTGCTCCGACACAGCTCGGTTCCGCGCAACATGCATTTTCCGTCGGACACGTCCAGGCGATTGTGCCGCCGGCAGTATTAATCTCGCATGTTTCAACCATCTCATTCAGGTCGTCTCCGCAGCAACCGTAGGCGCCCGCCCCGGAATATTCGCCTACATTGCTTCCTCCTGAGGGCAGCCATTGAAGCTGGCAGTAGTTCTCACAAGCTGCTTGACCTCCAACATCACAATCCCACCATCCATAATATTCCATCATCGGATTGGCGAAAAGACAGTAGACGCGGTGGTCGTGGGTGTCCGTGCCAGTATCCACATACGCTCCAGCCTGGCTATAGCACTTGTTCTGATATACACAGTCATAGTAGTCGCTACAGCATGCTTTGTCTGTCGGATCGGCGTCAAAAGATGCGATATCCGAAAAACTCTCCACCCACCTGTAAATGGCGTTTTCATTCGCGTCGTCTCCACAGCATTCGGGAACATCGTCTGAATCGTATTCTCCCGCGTCTGGGTGTCCGAAAAGCCACTCGTACTCGCAGACGTCAGTGCAGATCCAGTCTTCACTGTCACAGTCCGCCCATTTCCCTGCAACACAAACAATCTTGTTGTCATACTGCTCCGTTCTTGTTACGGTACTCCCCCACGTTTCTGAAGCGTCGTTTTCATCGCCCCACGTTTCGCTAGATTCATAACACGCTCCCTCATAAACGCAGTCATAACTTGAAACACAGCAGGCCGCGTCGAGCGGGTCTTCTGATAACTGGTAGACGAAATAATTCTCGTTATTCAAATCCTCCTCCGTCACTACCTCTCTAGTCCTGAACGTCTCCCTGACGTCGTCTCCACAGCAGTTCGGATTATTTTCGGGGCTCTGCTCCGCGTCATAAACCGGCCAGCTGAATTCGTATATGTCGTAGACTCCGTCTCCGCAACCTCCATCAAAACCCTGAATCAAAGTCCAATAGTTTTGGGAGCTGGTGCACCTTTTGCAGTCGTAGTCGGAGTCCGGCGTGAACTGGCCGTGGATTTCGGAAACCTTCGCGGCTGTTATCGCGCTCCGGTATATGCGGACTTCGTCCATAAGCCCCCTGAAATACCCTCCGCCACCCGGATTTTTCCCCAGAACCACGGGACTGGCGCCCACAAAATGGCCTATCGCAACATTATAGGTGCTTGCCACAGCATCCTTGTATAACGTAATCCGGCCCGCAGAACTATCCCACACTCCGCATATGTGCGTCCACGTGTGGAAGTCGACTTCATGACTGCTCCTCCAACTGGCTCCACCATAATCCATCCCCCAGTATACGACTCCCCCAGACTCCATCGTCCTGACCCCCCACTCACGATTATCGCTCCCTGTTCCCTGATTATAAGTATTTGTTGAAATCAAATACATTGACAAGCCCTTATAATCCATGGGGTAAACCCAGGCGCAAACACTCGCACTTCTGCCGGCCCGCTGGTCGAGCTCGTATTCGGTGTCAACCTTGCTTGTGGTGAACCTGTAGGATTTCATGCTTTCAAAGAAAGTGCCCGAACCGCTCACTCCGAAATAATGCGGGCTCGCAGTCCCCGTTGAAGTTATCTTTCTGACGGAATCATACAAGTCTCCGTTCATCTCGTAATAAACGCTCAGGCTGTTGTCAGTGCAGTCATAGTCGTTGCAGAAATATCCGCCCGGACAGTCCCCGTCTTCCAGGCAATCGTACCATACTCCGTCAACGCAAAACTCCACGTCACCGTCGCCGTCAATGTCGAACATTTCGCCGTTAAGCCTTATGCAGTTCGCGTAACCATCATATCTCCAGCAGTCGGCCATGTTTCCGTCACGGTTGTCGTCTACAAGACATTTCCCGTCCAATACGCAAATGTCGTAGCCGTCGAGCGCCCCCCCCTCCCTACACAACGCCCCGTTTTGAGTGTCGCAGGCTCCGGGATACACGAATTCTCCAACGCTCCTGCACCTGTTGCTATCGCCGTAGCATCCTTGGTCGCCGTCGCAGTCGCCCCAGCCCTCATACCTGCCGTAAACGCACATATTGTTTAAACACTCGCTGTGGCATTCGTCAGGCCCGGAGCAGACGCTGTCTTCGCCATCATCTCCTTCGGGCATTCCCCCATATGGATTGCAGTCCACGCCATCCAGACACCCATGCCATACCCCTGATATGCAGACTTCGTTATACGAGTCTCCGTCCAAGTCGACGTTCGACCCGCTGTCATGGCATATTCCATCAAAAACGCAGTCGTATTGGCTGTTGCAGCATGCGTCGTCGTCCAAGCTTGAAACGCACGTTCCAGGACCGCAATCCCTGAATTTATAGTATTCATTCGCGTCGTTTCCGCAGCACCATTGCGTGGCGGGAGGCTCGAAAGCGAAGTATTTGGCTACGGGACCGCAGGCTTCACAAGTCACTCCCCTGCCCCAAACGTTTGAAGGGTCTTCGGCACAGCAGGCGTTGCATTCGCTGTCGGGTAGATTGCACCTGTTGTTTGCGCAAACCTGCTCTTCAAGCGGGCAGGACCTGCAGTTGTATGCCGGAAGCGGATTGCAAAAGCATTCATCGTGTGTTCCGGGGCAGACGCTCGAGTCTCCAAAGCATCTTCCCTCACCGTCGCATCTCCCGCACTCCCCCCCGCACGCTCCCGCCGGGTCATACCCTATCGGAAGATTGGCGCACGTCCCCTCGCTTCCCTCGATGTTGCAGGCCGTGCAAGGGCTTTCGCATGCGGTGTCGCAACAGTATCCGTCCACGCAGTTCCCGCTGTCACAGTCGTCTCCTACGGAACACGGCTGTCCGTTTATCAGCCGTCCGACGCACACTTCATTCTCGCACCGTCCTATCCTTAACGGGTCTGGATGCGCGCAAGGACCGTCATTGTTCATGTGTCCGAGACCCTGATGCTCGTCCTCCACCTGACTAATAGTGTAAACGCAATTTAGCGCTTCTCCGTCAAAACCGCAACTGTAAACCCTGTCCTCCCGCCTAATCATTTCAATCAGACTGCACTCGTTTTCCGCGTCCACAATCCAGTATGAAACGTCCACCCAGCCGTCGTACTGTGAACAGTCGAGGCTGTTTTCATAGGCGCAAGCGCATTCTTCCTGATTGCAGAATCCACTCCACATCAAAGTTTTACCGTCGATTCCGCACATTCTCTGCGGACAGTCCAAGTCAACACCGCACTGCGCACCGCAAAAGTCGCGGGATACCGTGCAGTAGCTGTTAACCCATTCTCCGGGATAACATCCGCAGTCGGTCCAAGTGTCGCAGTATCCGCTTGAAGTCTGGTGGATTCTGTCCTCCCAACACCTTTCGTCTTGTAGATAAGCGCAGTCTCCCGAATCCGAGCATGTGGCGCCGCATTCTCCAATACTGCATCTTGGGTCCGCGCAGTTGACGGAATCCAGAATGCAGGCGCCGGAAACGTAAAGCCATCTCGGCCCCGGAATCCAGGCGCATCCGCCGGGACACCACTTGCATCCCAGGGCGTTAATGCAGGCCTGCTCTCCCATTCCAGTGCACGAGGTTTCGAGTACAGTGATTGTAACGGTCGCGGTCTCGGAATACGCGGGGAATCCATCATCATGCTCTTCGTCGATGAACGTCCTGCAGGAGCCGTCCGGCTTGTTGCTCAAATAGCATTTGACATAATATTGTCCGGACTGCGTGATGGTGCAGTCGAAAAGCGAGGACGTTCCCTGATTTTCATCCCACTCGCAGGCGCCTGAAACTTCGCCTCCCCCCGAATCAGTGATTTTCACACCCACACAATTTGATTCAACACCGCTGTTGCACGATACCGTGAACGGGACGTCCACCTGATAATCTTGTTGAGGTGGTATTATGCTTATAGAATCCACGTAAACGCAGTTTCCGTCCTCCCGGTCGGTGAAGGCGACTCCTCCAGTACGCTGGCTGTCGCAGTCGTCGTCAACATTGTTGGAACAATCTTGCTCGCCGTCCTCAAAATTCGGCAAACACCAGGAATAATAGTCTGGGTGTGTCGGGTCTTGACAGTCGCTGTCGCAACAGTCGGTGTAGCCGTCGCCGTCATCGTCAATCCCATCATTACAAATCATCTCTCCCGCCGTCGGAATGTCATTATCAATGCAAATGAATGTAAACTCTGTCCAGGCGATGTCCGCTTTGGTATAATC
>DSAL01000031.1 GCA_011380095.1 Candidatus Altarchaeales archaeon | reverse complement strand
TTATAATATAGGCAATTTCAAAAAACAATGACGAAACTACATTCAAGCGAGATACAGGCGTTAAGCGACGCGGAAATGGAAGAACACCTGTCTCAATTGAAAAAAGACTTGATGAAAATCAAGGGGGTTTTGGCGTCAGGAGGAGTCCCCGAAGACTTGGGGAAAGTCCGCCAGATAAAACGCACGATAGCCCGCATACACACGGAAAAACAAATTAGGAAGGGGGTAGGCCAGTGAACTGTCCAAAGTGCGGACTACCAGAAGAATTGTGTGTATGCCAAGAAATGGCCCGGGAGGGCCAAAAAATTCGCGTCCGGTTGGACAAGAGGCGGTACGGGAAGTTCGTCACGGTCGTTGACGGATTCCAGGACGCCGACGTAGAGCAGATAGGAAGGGAGTTAAAGAAAAAACTAGCCTGCGGGGGGACGAGCAAGAAAGACTCGGTCGAACTCCAGGGAAAACACACTTCCCGGATAAAACAAGCTCTAGTAAGCATGGGATTCGCAGAAGACATGATCGACATGAACTAAAGTCTTCTGAAAAAATGATTACTCCACAAAACATTTTACGCCACGAACTATCAGGCCTTCGGGCGAAAGTGACGTGCAAGACGGGTAAGACAAGGCTCCATGCTGGAGAAGTCTGCGGCGAAACCCGCGACACAATCAAGATAAAAACCGAAAAAGGAGTCAAAACCTTCCCAAAGGAAGGGGTGATAATCCGGCTCACCCTACCTCAAAAAGAGGTTGTGGAACTGGATGGGACGCTCCTCATCGGACGCCCGCAAGACCGGGTGAAAAAAAAATTCAGGATAACCTATTAAAAAAAACAAAAAATGGAAAAAGAATGCGCTGACGTGAAATGCCCGATACACGGGAGCCTCTCGACAAGAGGACAAGTATTCGAGGGAATTGTAGTCTCCGACAAAATGCAGTCCACAGTAGTCGTCGAGATGAAATACTCCAAGAAGGTTAGAAAATACGGCAGATACATGCACGCCTCAAGCAGGATTTCAGCACACAACCCTCCATGCATCAGCGCAAAAACCGGAGACACGGTAAAAGTCATGGAATGCCGCAAACTCAGCAAGACCGTAGCGTTCACAGTAGTAGAAAAAATGTCCGGGCAAGAAAACAAGACGGAAAAACCCAAGAAAAAGGCCGTTAAAAAATCCGGAAAGAAAAAGGCCGTTAAGAAAACAGCCAGAAAAACATTAAAAGAGGAGTAAAAATCAAATGGCAAAACCACTAGGAGGACTACCCAAAAACCTGCCGCTCGGCAAAAACGTGACGGCAACAGTATCCCGCCCGCTTCAGGTAGGGTCAAGACTGACCTGCGCGGACAACAGCGGGGCCAAAGAACTGCAGATTATCGCAGTACGGGGATACCGGGGTGTTCGAAGAAGAGTGCCTTGCGCGGGAGTAGCGGACATGGTAATAGCCTCAGTCAAAAAAGGACGCCCCGACATGCGAAAAAAACTCGTCCACGCGATAATCATCCGCCAAAAACAAGCATACACCCGATATAACGGCGCGAAAGTAAGATTCCACGACAATGCAGCGGTAGTAGTCGGGGAGGAAGGAATGCCGAAAGGCACTGAAGTGAAGGGCGCGGTCGCAAGAGAAGCGGCAGAACGCTGGATAAAAATAGGGGGGCTCGCATCAATCGTAATATAAAATGAAATCGCCAGAATCCACCAGTAAACAGCCGGCATCGGCAAAACCGAGAAAACAAAGGAAGTGGCTATACAACATGCCCCTCCACAGAAAGCAGAATCTTGTTTCGGCAATGCTTTCAAAAGAATTGAAGGACAAGTTCAAGAAAAACAGCATGCCTCTTCGCAAGGGAGACGAAGTCAAAGTATTGCGCGGAGACTTCAAGGGTACTACGGGCGAAGTCAGCAGGATAGACTTGAAGAACAGCAAGATTTACGTGACCAGCGTCACATCGACGAAAGTCGACGGTACTAGCGTGGAAAGGCCCGTTCGGGCGTCAAACCTTATGATAACAAACTTGGATCTTGAAGACCAGAAGCGGAGAAACATGTTGGAGAAAAGCGGGGTTGAAGAATAAATGCACACGAAAAACATCAGTGTTGGAGGCGGCAAAACCAAAAAATGGGCTGCAACGGCGAAAGCGTCAACACGCGAAAACATAACCCTGCTCGATGTTATACGCGGCAGGCTCGAACTCGCCGACAACACCAGTGAAGTGAAAAAAATACTTCAAAAAGGATTAGTGCAGGTTGACGGCAAGACAGTCAAGGAAGCCAACCTGGGTGTTGGATTGATGTCGGTAGTATCAATACCGAAAATAAAAAAACATTACCGGATACTTACAAGCGATAAGGGGTTGACCGTCAGAGAAATACCCTCGAAAGAGGCTGAACTAAAGCTTTGCCGCGTGAACGGCAAAAAAACAATATCCGGCGGAAAAACACAATTGTCGCTCCACGACGGCTCGACAATACTCTACGACAAAGAATGCGCCGTCAACGACACGCTAGTGTTACAACTCCCGCAACGCGAAGTCTCGAAAAGGATTCCGCTAAAAGCCGGAGCACAAGTATTAGTATACTGGGGCCGGCACAGCGGCACGATAGGCGAGATAAGCGAAGTAATAGCGGGAACCCAGTCGAGGAAGAGCCTTTCAAAAGTCGGAGGATCACAGACGCTCACAGATTATGTTTTCGTGGTCGGCGACAAGAAGCCTGAAATAACGATATAAAATGGAATACAAGAACCCCATGCAACAGCCACGCATAGAAAAGGCGGTAGTAAACATATGCATTGGAGAAGGTGGAGAGCGCTTGGGGAAAGCCGAAAAACTACTTCAAACGCTCACCGGCCGAAAACCGGTGAGGACAATATCCGTCAGCAGGATTCCGACATGGGGCTTGAAGAAGGGGGAGCCGATAGGGTGCAAGGTCACGCTCCGCGGACCAAAAGCCGATGAAGTAATCAAAAGACTGCTCGCAGCCAGGGAGAAAAGGCTTCCAGCCTCAAGCTTCGACGAGAACGGAAACGTTTCGTTCGGGCTTTCCGAATACATAGACGTCGACGGCCTCAAATACGATCCCGACATCGGAATCATGGGATTAAACTGCACTGTCACCATCGAACGTCCCGGATTCCGCGTGAAACACAGGAAGATCAGGGCGAAGCAGATACACGAAAAATATCGCGTGTCAAGCCAGGAATCAATAGAATACTTCAAAAACAATTTTGGTGTTGAAATTGAGTAAAGAAAAGAAGGATCAGATGAGCAGCAGAAGCCTCAAATGCAAGGTTTGCGGGACCAACAGGGGTATGATACACCGTTACGGCCTGCACATCTGCAGGAGATGCTTCCGAGAGCACGCTCCAAGCATTGGATTCAAGAAATACAGTTAAAATGGAAGGGGAAGTCAAGCTTTTCGGCAGGTGGAGTTACGCTGACGTGAACGTCGCGGACGAGGGCATGAAGCGATACATATGCCTGACCCCAATGTTCATACCGCACTCAAGCGGGCGGGAGACCGGCAAACAATTCAGCCAGTCCAAGAAAAACATAGTAGAACGCCTAGTAAACAAGCTCATGAAGTCCGGTCAGGGAACCAAAAAGGTTTCCGGAAAATTCATAAGAGGGCGATACAATACCGGGAAAAAACAGCATGCCCTAAAAATCGTGGAAGACGCGTTCGAGGTAATCGAAAAAAGAGAGAAGCGCAATCCCATGCAAGTTTTCGTCGAAGCGCTTGTGAACGCGGGACCCCGGGAGGAAACTACCGCAATAATATATGGTGGAATAAGATACCACAAGGCGGTTGACGTATCCACCCAGCGGAGAGTGGACTTCGGCCTGAAAAACATAGCGCTTGGCGCATTCACAACCTCATTCAAAAGCAAGAAGACGATAGAGAACGCGCTTGCCGAGGAAATAATATGGGCGAGCCACTCCGACACGAAATCGCACGCAATCCAGAAGAAGGAGGAGACAGAGAGGATAGCGAAATCATCAAGATAAACTTCTTTTTTTCGAGTGTTTTAAAATGGGACGTGAAGAGGATTTAATAAAAAAAATAAAGGTTCTGGTTTCAAAGCCGGAATTGATAAGGAACATGGGCATAGTAGCCCACATAGACCACGGGAAGACCACTTTATCAGACAACCTACTGTGCAATGCCGGAATGATAAGCAAGGAGCGCGCCGGAAAACAACTAGCCCTCGACTTCCACGAGGACGAGCAGCAGCGCGGAATCACGATTGACGCTGCTAACGTGTCAATGGTCCACCCCTACGACGGGAAGGAATACCTGATAAACATGATAGACACTCCCGGTCACGTCGACTTCGGAGGCGACGTGACACGTGCGATGAGGGCTGTGGACGGGGTAATCGTAGTAGTCTGCGCGGTCGAAGGAATCATGCCCCAGACCAAGACCGTATTAAGCCAGGCGTTGAAGGAGAAGTGCAAGCCGACAGTATTCATCAACAAGGTCGACAGGCTCATAAACGAGCTGAAGCTCACGCCGGAAGAACTCCAACAAAGGTTCATAAAAATTATAACCGAAGTCAACAAGATTATCAAGCAAAAACAGCCGCAGGGAGTCGACTGGACGGTATCCGTTGAAAAGGGAAGCGTCTCTTTCGGTTCAGGATACTCCAACTGGGCGATATCCGTACCCTACATGAAAAAAACGGGGATAAGCTTCAAAGACATAATCGACTACTGCCAGAACAGCAACCAGAAGGAGCTGGCCAACAGGGCTCCAGCCCACGAAATCCTATTGGACATAGCAATCAGAAGCCTTCCAAACCCGCTTGAAGCCCAGAAAATAAGGATTCCCGAAATCTGGAAAGGAGACTTGGAGTCATCAGTCGCCAAATCAATGCTTAACGCAGACCCCAACGGGCCTTTGATGATGATGATAACGAAAATCACGACATTCGACAAGCGTGAAGGAGAAGTCGCAACAGCAAGAATATTCTCAGGCACAGTACACGAAGGACAGGAAGCGTATCTTGTCGGCGCCAAGAGAAAAGAACGAATCCAGCAGGTCGGCGTCTACATGGGCGCGACAAGAATCAAGTGCGACGGCGTAACAGCCGGAAACATAGTCGGAATAACGGGACTGAAATCCGCGACAGCAGGAGAAACAGTTTCAGTCGAAGACATAACGCCGTTCGAAGCAATCAAGCACACGAGCGAGCCTGTCGTCACAATCGCGGTAGAAGCCAAACACATGAACGACCTGCCGAAAGTAATCGAAGTCCTACGTCAGGTCGCCAAAGAAGACCCGACGCTCAAAGCCCAAATCAACGAGGAAACCGGCGAACACCTGCTCTCCGGAATGGGCGAACTACACCTTGAGGTCGTAGTCAACCGCATAAAAGACGGCGGACTCGAAATAGAAACAACCCCTCCAATCGTCGTATACCGTGAAAGCATAGAAGGCAAGACGGACGCGATTGAAGGAAAATCCCCGAACAAGCACAACAAGTTCCTGATAAAAGTCGAGCCGCTCGAGCCGAAAGTATACGAGGCGATAGTGTCCGGCGAAATATCAGAGGGACGCAGAAAAGGCCGAAGCAAAGACTTGTGGCAGCAGCTCCACGAGCTTGGCATGGACAAGGAAGAGGCCCGAAGAATCATAGACATATACCATGGAAACATCATGGTCGACATGACGCGTGGAATCCAACACCTCGACGAGATAATGGAATTAATGCTTGACGCGTTCGAACAGTGCATGGACGACGGACCGCAGGCTAAAGAGCCGATGATAGGCGCGAAAGTAATGCTCGAGGACGCATCCCTCCACGAAGACAACATCCACAGGGGTCCAGCCCAAATATACCCTGCAATAAGGACGCCGATATACGCCAACATACTTCGCGCCAAACCCATAATCATGGAGCCAATCCAAAACGTCTGGGTTGACGTTCCACAAGAAATGATGGGGGGCGTCACAAAAGAACTTCAAAGGCGTCGTGGAATAGTCGTCAACATGGAGCAGAAAGACGAACTCATGACGATAGAGGCTAAAATGCCGGTCGCAGAATCATTCGGGTTCGCAGGAGACATAAGAAGCGCAAGCGAAGGGCACGCGCTATGGAGCACGGAAAACGCGGGATTCGACAAACTACCGCGTGAAATGCAAAACCAGGTTATAGGCAAGATACGGGAGAGAAAGGGACTAAAAAAGGAGGTGCCGAAGCCCGAAGACTATTTAGACTAGAAAAAAACCGAAACCGGCTTTTTATACGTCTAAATCAATTACTAAAGCACTTTTTTAAAGATAAAAAAATATTGTGAGGGAAAAAAAGACTATGGCTGAGAAACCACACATGAACCTTGTGTTCATAGGGCACGTAGACCATGGAAAATCAACGCTCGTTGGACGACTCCTATATGACCTTGGGGAAGTCAGCGAGCAAGCCATGAAGAAGCTAAAAGAAGAAGCAGAGAAGTCAGGCAAGGGAACGTTCGAGTTCGCCTGGGTTATGGACTCCTTGAAAGAGGAGCGTGAACGCGGAGTCACAATCGACATCGCACACAAGAAATTCTCCACGGACAAGAACTATTTCACAATCATCGACGCTCCAGGACACCGCGACTTCGTGAAAAACATGATAACCGGCGCAAGCCAGGCGGACGCGGCAGTACTCGTCGTAGACGCGAACGACGGCATCCAGCCTCAGACTAAAGAGCATGCATTCCTCGCGAAAACCCTCGGCGTCAAACAGTTCATCATCGCAATCAACAAGATGGACGCCGCCAAATACGACGAGAAAAGATACAATGAAGTCGTAGGCGACTTGAAAAAGCTTTTGGGCAGCATCGGATACAACCTCGACGAGACGCCGTTCATCCCAACCAGCGCCTATGCCGACGACAACATAATGAAGCCAAGCCCGAACACTCCATGGTACAAGGGGCCGACTTTCCTACAGCTTTTGGACAGCTTCAAGCCGCCCGAACAGCCAGTAGACAAGCCCTTAAGACTCCCAATCCAGGACGTCTACACCATCACAGGTGTCGGAACAGTCCCGGTAGGCCGAGTCGAAACAGGAGTGTTGAAGGCTGGAATGAAGATAGTCTTCATGCCCGGAGGCGCGATAGGAGAAGTCAAGACCGTTGAAATGCACCACGAAGTACTTCCAGACGCGAAGCCTGGAGACAACGTCGGATTCAACGTGCGCGGAATCGGCAAAAACGACACGAGGCGCGGAGAAGTCGCAGGACCAGTAGACAACCCGCCGACAGTCGCCGAAGAATTCACGGCGCAAATCGTCGTCCTACAGCATCCGAGCGCGATAACCGTCGGATACACGCCGGTATTCCACATACACACGGCGCAGGTGGCATGCCAGTTCATAGAACTGGTAAAAACCATCGACCCGAAGACGGGCGGAGTAAAGGCCGAGCATCCGGATTTCCTCAAGACTGGAGACGTTGCGGTAGTCAAAATAAAGCCGACAAAGCCGATGGTCATAGAGAACGCGAAGGAATTCCCGCAGCTCGGACGATTTGCAATCCGCGACATGGGGCAGACCGTTGCCGCAGGACTTGTAATCGACATAAAAAAGAAAGCGTAAAACATTGAGGGATTTTTTTCCCTCACACACTTTTTTTTTATTTTCAAAAAAAAATAATCCACAAAAAACAAGATGGAAAAGGCGAGAATAATACTAATAGGACGCGACATACAACAGCTCGGAGACGTATCCGACCAGATTGTGGGAGTCGCCAAGAAAACAGGCGCGAAATACGCCGGACCCATACCGCTACCCACCCGCAACATGAAGATAACAACCAGGAAAAGCCCGGACGGAGAAGGCACGGAAACCTGGGAACGCTGGGAAATGCGCATACACAAGCGGGTGGTCGACATCGACGCAGACGAGAGGAGCCTGCGCCAAATAATGAGGATAAACGTACCAGACGGCGTACACATCGAAATAGAGCTCACCAGGTAGGTTAAAAACAAAAAAAACTACCTGTATTTTAAATCCTAGACGCCCATAATAAAAAACCAAAAATTTCTAAAAAACCGCTCCTGTAGTGTAGACCGGCCTATCA
>DSAL01000099.1 GCA_011380095.1 Candidatus Altarchaeales archaeon | reverse complement strand
TATTGGACTCGCGCGGAAACCCGACAGTCGAAGTCGACTTGGAGTTTGATGGTGGAAGAGTCAGGGCGATGGTGCCGTCTGGGGCGAGCACTGGAGTGCACGAGGCGCTTGAACTCAGGGACGGCGACAAATCCCGTTACGGAGGAAAAGGCGTCTTGAAGGCGGTTGGAAACGTCAACAAGATTATCGCCCCGAAAATCTTGGGCATGGACTGTGAAAGCCAAAAAGACGTCGACAACGCCATGCTAAATCTTGACGGCACGAAAAAAAAGGAGACTCTTGGAGCCAACGCGATACTTGCAGTCAGCATGGCAGTATGCAAGGCCGGCGCAATATCCTCTGGGAAACCACTCTACAAGTATATTGCGGACTTGTCCGGTCACAAGGGCGTTTATATTCCGACACCCCAGTTCAACGTCTTAAACGGGGGCAAGCACGCGGGGATGGAAAACGACCCGCAAGAACACATGTACATGCCTGTTGGCGCGAAGAATTTCAGTGAAGGCCTTAGGATGGGCGCTGAAACATATCATTTGCTAAAAAAGACGCTTAAGGAAAAGTTCGGAGTCCACGCCGTACAGCTTGGCGATGAAGGCGGGTTCGTCCCCCCCATAAAGACGGTGGACGAGCGGCTTGAGATGATGGAGTCTGCCGCGGAAAAAGCCGGATACGGAAAACAACTGGCGATAGCATTGGATCCGGCGTCAAGCGAATTCTACTACAGGGACGGCGGATACTACATGATAGGCGAAAAGAAATACTCTCCAGGGGAGCTTGTCGACTACTATGCGGGCCTGTGCGACACTTTTAACATAGTATGTATCGAGGATGGCATGGCTGAAGACGACTGGGATGGTTGGAGCATGCTGAAGAAGAAGCTCGGCTCAAGGATTCAGTTGACCGGCGACGACCTTCTCGTCACAAATGTTGAGCGCATCAAGACTGCGATAGAAAAGGATGCGGTGAACGCGCTTCTTTTGAAAGTCAATCAAATCGGTTCAGTGACGGAATCTATTGACGCTGCGGAATTAGCTTTCAATCAGGGTTGGGGTGTTACTGTAAGCCACAGGTCGGGGGAAACCGAAGACTCGTTCATCGCGGATCTTGCCGTCGGATTGGACTGCGCTCAAATCAAGACTGGCGCGCCGGCGAGAAGCGAGAGGCTTGCGAAATACAACCAGCTTTTGAGGATAGAGCAGGAGCTTGGCTCTAACGCCAAGTACGCCGGAAAAGATTTCATGGGGCCCCACTAAAAAGCCCCACAACATTTTTTTACTTCTTGTTCTTGTTCCGCCTGTTCTTCTCCTGCAGTGCAAGCAGATACGGTTGTGGTTCCGCAGTCGAGATGAAGTCTTCAAGCGTTGCGTCGAATCCCTCAATACCCCACTTCTTCAAAACCTCCTTGGCGAGAATCCAGTATATCAACGCCAGAGAATTCTTTCCCTTGTTGTTGGCTGGAATAATATAATCTATGTCGTTGATTCTCGTGTTCGTGTCGCAGACTGCCAGGACTGTGATTCCAGCGTTCTTCGCCTCCCTGACGGCCTGCCTGTCAGCCACCGGGTCTGTGACAATCAAAAGCTTTGGTTCTGAATAAGTCTTGATTTGCGGGTTTGTGAGGCTTCCTGAAACAAACCTCTTTTCAAAAGCCTTGCATCCCGTGTATTGCGCGAACTTTAATATCGGCCTCCTCCCGTAAACACGGTTGGATACGACGAGTATCTCCTCTGGCTTGTAGTGTGATATGAATTTAGCGCCGTCGCGCAGCCTGTTGTCGATTGTCTGGACGTCGAAAACGCAAAGCTTGTCGGAGCGGACTTTGTATATGAAAGGCTTCATGTCCGCACTCTTGTACTTTAATCCGACGTGTATGCCGTTTGAAAGGTAGTCGTCCAGTGAGACCAGTAAGTTTTCCCCACCCTCCATTTCTTGTTCTGTTTCGCTCATTTTCTTTTTACTGTTATGGGAATCAAGTCGTTTTCCAACTCTATTTTCGCAATGTCTATCGCGCGTGTGAAGGGGTCGGAAACTTTAATAAATACTGGCGCTCCAAGCTGTATCTGAAGCGCTCTTGCCCCGACAATCCGGGCTCTCTCATATTTCGTGTATTCCATATTCTACCCCTCTAAAACCTTTTGTAGCTCATTGTCTCGTCAATGATTTCCGTGTGAGACAAAAACATTCTCCTGCAGCAGTATCTCTCGTAGCCGAGCTCGTCCAAGACGTCTTTCGGGCTTTTACCGCCCAAAGTCTTTTCACTGTACTTCTCCCAGTCTTGCGCCACGGGTTTCCCGCAGGTGAAACATCTTATCGGTATTATCATCTTCGAGCCTCTATCTGTATGACTTCTGCCTCTTGTGCCTTGCCCCCTTGCTGGACTGGCTTGGCTTCCTCGTCTCCTTCTGACGGTGGTCGCCGGCAATCAGGGTTCTGTCATAGTTAACGTAAGTTGTGAGCAGAGAGTCGTCTTCAGAGTATTCGACTAGTGCCCTTGCAATGCTTGACGCTATGGCGTCGGCTGTCCCGATGACTCCACCACCATTGCTTTTTGACGTCACGTCAATAGTTTTTAAATCTATGTTTCTGGAGGCTAGTATCAACGGAACCCTTATCTTCTCGCGGGCCGCCTTAGGCTCGAAAACCTCGAGGTTTACCCCGTTAATTTTTACAACGCCTTTCCCAGGCTGTATGGTTGTTCTCGCTATTGCGCACCTTCTCTTCCCGGCTGAATGCGAAATTTTCCCTTCCATCACCATTTGCCTCCCATTTGACTGCAGATTTCAGCGACTGTAATGCTTCTCCTCAATTTTTTGTCTGACTCCGCTGGCTTCAATACTTTTGTTTTGCCTAAGTCGATGTCATGGTTTTTCTTCAATACTTCGGCTGGAGTCCCGATATAAACTTGCACTCGCTTGAAGGCCTCCCGGCCTCTAGCCTTGCTGTAGGGCAGCATCCCCCTAACGCGCCTTCTAACATACCTGTCTGCGCGCTTCATGTGGAATGGGCCCTTCCTGTAGTTACCCTTGTTTTTGATTTCAAGGCTGGCCAGGTTCTCTTTAAGTATGTTGTCCCTGCTTCCGGACACTATTGCCTTTTCCGCATTCACTATTACCACCTCCTCTCCGAGGAGTGTTTTTTTTGCGGCAATGGAGCATACTCTCCCCAAAACCTGTTTTTCTGCGTCTATTACTATCATCATTACCCCATTAATTTCACTCCCGAACCCTTCGGGTTTGACTCTAAAAGCTCTGTTATCGCGATGGCTTTTCCGCCGGCCTTCTCTATCTTGGCTATGGCGCCGTCACTGAACTTGTATGCGGCAATCTTGACGTCATGGCTCAGTTTCCCGGCGCCCAAAACTTTCCCTGGAACTATAACCACGTCCCCCCTGCTAGTATGGTTGTTTATCTTGTGCAGGTTTACCTCCCTCCTGTTCTTCCTGACGCGTTCAAGCTCGCAGGCGACGCTCGTCCAAATGTTTGAGCCGTTGTCTTTGGAAGCCTTCTTCAATACCCTAACCAGCTCTATCCTGGCCGGATCCTTGAATTCGCACGTCTTTACCATCTTCTTTTGGGAATACTATTTTTTTTTTGCGGGATTGGTTTGGGAAACCCCTGCATTTTTTAGATTTTGCGGGGGACGAGGTTTGAACTCGCGTAGGACTAACCACACGGCCCTCAACCGTGCCCCTTTGACCAACTCGGGCACCCCCGCATTTTTATTTTGTTTTTTCCTCCACCTCCCTGATTTTATCGGAGAACTCCTTCAAAGCGTTTTTCACAAGTTCTTCGGCACTGTATTGGCCGTAGGTTTCCGCGAAAAAGCTTACGTGATTTTTTGATATTTCATAGCTTGCAAGGCCCGCCTGCCATTTTATGTGGTCTGCCCCCGTTCCGAGGACTGCGTCCGCCTCAAGCTTTAGTTTTTGGGTTTCCGTCAGCTTTATGATAGGCGTGTCGCCGTACACCGGCTTGACGGAATCATCGCTTGTCGTCATTTCACTTGCATGGACTGTTTTCGGGCCTGCAACATCAAGCTTTAGCGTTACGACATATTCCTTGGACTTTCTGGCTTTCGCCAAGTCTGTTGTTAGCGGCATGAGTCCAAGCCTGTGTGCGAGTATCTCGTTGTTTAGTATTGAAGAGTTCTTGTGAAACCTTACTTTTTCGATTGCCATTGCGGGAACTTGAGATATGATTGTCCTCCGAAGGGCGTTTGCCATGCCAACGTCAACTCCCTTAATGTTGAATCTTATCCTCCCGTCTTTTTTCGTGAAACTCGTCAACTCCATCTTACACCCTCCTTCCTCTTTTACCGCCCTTGGGCCTGCATCCGCCGTGCGGTATTGGCGTCACATCGTCGATTCTTCCTATTTTTAGTCCGGCGCGTGATATCGCCCTTATTGCGGCTTGGGCGCCTTTGCCGGGGTATCTCGGGCCGTTGTGGCCTCCCCTAGCGCGCACTCTTATGTCTACTCCTGTGAACCCCTTTTCCTTGAGTATTTCGGCGATATTGTTTGACGCCTTCATTGCGGCGTATGGCGATGATTCTTCACGCTGGCTTTTCACTATCATTCCCCCGGATTGTATTGCTATTGTTTCCGCCCCGGTTATGTCCGTGACGTGGAGTATCGTGTTGTTTTTCGTGGAGTACAAGTGTAGTACGGCCCAAAGTTCACTCTTCTTTTTTGATTTTGGCTTTTCTTGTTTTTCCTCTTCTTGTGTTTCGACTTCTGCTTTTTGATTTTCAATGGATTCTTCAGCCTGAACTTCCACCGCGTCTTCTACAACGGACTTTTCTTGAACTTCTGGCTGCTCGGGGGTTTCCTCTCCAACCGTTTTTACTATTGATTCTTCGCTCACTTCGCCACCTTCTTCGCATAAGTTTCGTCTAATGCAATCAAGTCTTCATGCGCCTTTGGAACCAGGTATCCTGGAGTGTTCATGACTCGTCCGCCGACGCGCACGTGCTTGTGGGCTATTAACTGTCTCGCCTGTTTTGGAGTTGACGCAAGGCCTTTCTTTACTGTTAGCGTCTGGAGCCTGCGCTCTAAAATGTTTTTGACTTCAAGCCCTAGTACGTCGTCGAAGTTTTTGCCTTCAAGTATTCCGAGGCGGTTTAGCTTGCCAGCCAGCTCTTTCTTCTCTTTCTCGGCTGATTCTCCTGTTGCCGCAAGAAGGCTTCTGGCCTGCTGGCGGAATCCTCGGAGCCTGGATCTTGCACGCCATATCTCTCTTTTGTTTTTCAGGCCGTATTCCTTTGTCAAAGCATTCTCCTCTTCTATCCTGCTTACCTTCCACAGGTGCTTTGGTTTTGCGAACTTCCGCTTTTGTTTTCTTGGATCGCCCATTTGTTTTTACCCCTATGCGGTTTTTGTAGTGGTTTTCTTTCGGCTGACTCCTATTGTCGAGCCGTGCCTGAAAGTTGACCTAGTCCTCTGCCCTCGTACAGGCAGGTTTAGGCTGTGTCTGACGCCTTTATAGGACTTCATTTTTTTCATGATGTTTATGTCCGACCTCTGGCTCATGTCGAGTTCCGGGCCTACCATGTGATTGTTTTCCCCGGTTTCCGGATCGATTCTGCGGTTTATCATCCACGCCGGAAGCTTTTTATTAATGTTTTCGATTAATTCCTCGATTTCAGCTATTTCCTTCTCGTTCAGGGAGCCAATCTTCCTGCTTTTTTCGCCTTTAATGTGTGGTATAAGTGATTTTGAAACACGGTCTCCAACACCACGTATTTCTGCCAGCGCCTGGGATATTGTAAGTTTTCCGTCGACTATGACTCCCGCAAGCCTGACGCGGTGTACGAAGCCTTCATCAGTTTTTTCCCTGCTTTCTTTGGCTTCTTGTGCGCTAACCGGTTTTTTCTGGTTTTCTTCGCTCATTTTGTTTTTTTTATTTTTTTTTTGATTTTGTTCGCCGAGGTTGAGATTTGAACTCAAGTGTCCACAAGTGGACACGGGCTTACATGCCCCCCTTTTCGACATTTTTTTGGGGTCTCAAGGCCCGCGCGTTGAACCGTGCTCCGCCACCTCGGCATTAGGCTTTTTAATGGTTTTTTTATCCTAATAACTCTCGTCAATCCCAGAACCGATTTTTTTCCTGGAAGACTACATCTCCGGGCGGGAGACTGTTTTATTTGTGTACGCCTTATTTGATTCCACCATGATTAAAGCCTTTTTGAGCCAAGACTCCTCCTCGAACGCCTATCTTTTAGCGGGCACGAGGCTGGCGGTAATCGACCCTGGATTCCAGGCTGATGCTCTTTTACCTGAAATCGCAAGGCTACAATATAATCATTATGCCTTAATAAATACTCACTGCCACATGGACCATGTTGCTCAGGACGCTCGGATTATTGATTTGGGTTTTGAGTTGATGGTTCACGCGGATGACGCTGGTTTTCTTGAAAAACCGGATTTGGAAATGGTCTTGTCGAAATGGTTTGGCCGGGCGTTCAATCCGCTTAAAGTTTCCCGAAGGCTTAAAGAAGGGGGTGTCATAGACTTGGACGGGCTTGTATTGGAGGTATTGCACACTCCCGGCCACACTCCCGGTGGAATCTGCCTTTACGAGCCGGAATCGAAAAGTCTTTTCACCGGCGACACGGTTTTTTCGATGGGTGTTGGGAGAACTGACTTGCCGGGCGGTGACTCGGATTTGCTTTCAAAATCTTTGACGAAGCTTTTGCGGTTTTCCGAATCCCGTGGCGTTGAAAAGATTTATCCAGGCCACGGTCCTGACGGAGACTTGGATGATTTGGTTGAAATGTGTGGTCTTTATGTTTAAGGCGGTATTGTTCGACTTGGACGGAGTGATTGTGGATTCTGAAGTCTTAAGCAGCCTGGCTTCAGACAAGGTTTTGTCCGAGATCGGAATAGTATTGACGCCAGATGAGCGAAGCAAAGTTTTCGGGAAACGCACTATAGACAATTACAGGAATCATATTGAGGCCCGCGGTCTTGACCTTAATCCCCAAGAGCTTGTCGACAAGAAGAATGAGCTTTTCAAGGAGGTGATTAAGGGCAGGCTCAAGCCGTTGCCCGGTGTTTTGGAGTTGTTGAAGAATCTTGAGGATGCTGGCGTGAAGACGGCGGTCGTTTCTTCAAGCCCGCTTGTGAGGGTTGAAGCCTCTCTTGTAGAAGTGGGATTGTTCGAAAGGTTTCCCGTGATAATTTCCGGTGACTGTTGCAGGGAAGGCAAGCCGAATCCGGAACCGTTTCTCCTCGCCACCCAACGGTTTGGAGTCGAACCCGAGGATTGTCTTGTGGTCGAGGATGCCGAGGCGGGAATACTAGCGGGAAAGTCCGCGGGCATGAAGTGTCTTGCGGTCCGAAGCCCCAACACGCACGGGCAAGACTTGTCCAAGGCCGATGTGATAATCGATTCTTTGGAGGATGTTTCGATTGGATTTTTGGAGGATTTGAGTAATGCATAACTTCAAAAATCCCACGCGGATAATCTATGGGAAAGGTAGTTTCAGCCGTTTGGAATGGGTTTTAGAGGCGTTTGCTCCGGAGAAGGCCTTGGTTGTTGTTGGCGGAAAAAGCATGGAGCGGGAAGGTTATCTCGGAAAACTCAAAGGCTGTCTTGATTGTGAAACTGTTCTGCACCACGTCAGTCACGAGCCGAGCGTCAAAGTCATCGAGGAAGGTGTTTCAAAATCAAAAGACACTGATGTTGTTGTCGGACTCGGTGGCGGCAGCGTTTTGGATGCCGCGAAAGCCATAGCAATACTTTTGAAAAACGACGTCAGGCTTAATGACGTTTTGAATTCCAAAGCAAAACTTTCAAAACCCGGCGTCCCTCTCATTGCAGTTCCATCGACAAGCGGAACCGGAAGCGAGGTTACGAGGGTTTCCGTCGTCGGAGATACTGGGGAAAATTTCAAGCAGAGCTTTAGGACCGAAGACATGTATCCGCACACCGCTGTCGTCGACCCTGAACTGACTTTAAGCTGTCCGTCGAATGTCACGGCATCCGCAGGGCTTGACGCATTAAGCCACGCCCTCGAATCCTTTACGACTAAATCGCCGACTCCCATCACAAGCCCGCTTGCGTTTCGCGCGATGGAGTTGATTCACAAGAATCTTTTGAAGGCGTTTGAAGACGGGTCTGACATTGAGGCGCGGGAGGGTATGAGTTACGCAAGCCTTCTCGCAGGCCTTGCAATATCCAATTCAGGGCTTGGAATGGTTCATGGAATCGCCCACGCTCT
>DSAL01000016.1 GCA_011380095.1 Candidatus Altarchaeales archaeon | reverse complement strand
TTACGATAATCAAGGACAGGTAGTGTTTAAGTGGATTTGGAGTGCGTGAAAGTTGACGGGATGGAAGTGCATCTTCTTGGAACAGCGCACGTGTCGAGCGAGAGCGCCAGGCAGGTTGGACAGGCTATTGAGGATTTGAGACCGGATGTTGTCGCAGTGGAATTGTGCGACAAGAGGTTTGAGGCCTTAGTCGAGGGCAAAAAGTGGGATGATTTGGAGGTTACGAAGGTTTTGGAGTCTGGGAGAATGTACCTGTTTTTAGCGCAGATTCTTCTCTCAAACTTTCAAAGGCGTGTCGGCGACGAGCTTGGCGTAAAGCCCGGCCAGGAGATGCTTTCGGCCGTTGAGGAGGCGAAAAAACGCGGAATACGCGTTGAGCTTGTGGACCGCGACATACAGGTGACTTTGAAGCGGGCTTTCGACCAGCTTGGTTTTTTGGAGAAGTTGAAGTTGGGGTTCGGATTTTTCGAGAACTGGATGGGTGGGGAGAAGCTTGACGAGAAGGCGATTGAAAAGTTGAAGGAGAATGATGTTTTGACCGAGCTTTTGGAGGAGTTGGGGCGGGAGATACCTTCAGTCAAACGGACTTTGGTTGACGAGCGGGACGAGTATATCGCGAAAAAGATTGCGGCGATAGATGGAGTGAGGGTTTTGGCTGTTCTTGGGGCGGGACATATCGGGGGCGTGAAAAAACATTTGAATGGTCTTTCAGGTTCAGTGCAGTTGAACTACAACCTCAGTGTTGGGGGCGTGGTGGGTGTTGACGAGAATATTGAGGTAAAGCGTGCTGAAAAAGGTGCGGGTGCGGCCAGAAAAATTAAGATTGTCGGATACCTTGTTCCCGCAGTATTTGCCGCAATCATTGCATACAGCCTCATAACGCATGGCGGAGGGCTTACGCTCAATCTTTTGGTCAAATGGTTTTTGATTAACGGGACTTTGTCGGCGCTTGGCGCCGCAATAGTATTCGCCCACCCCATAACCGTTTTGACTGCGTTTCTGGCCGCCCCATTCACCTCCCTTAACCCGATGGTTGCGGCGGGCTGGGTTGCGGCTTATGTTGAGGTGAAACTGCGAAAGCCCCGTGTGAGGGATTTCCACGGTCTCATGGAGTTGGACGGCCTTGGGGATTACGCATCAAACCGTGTCACCAAAGTCGTCTTGATTGCGGCTCTCGCAAATCTTGGCTCGACGGTCGGGACTTTCATCGCCCTCCCATATATAGCAAGCCTCCTATAATTTTTGGAAAATGGATTTGCTTGGTTTGGTCGGACATCCAGTCGGCCACAGTATGAGCAAGGTCATGCACGAGGCCGTCTTCCGCAAGCTTGGTGTTTCGGCAAGCTATGAACTGTTTGACGTTGAGTCCGGAGGACTTAAGTCTTTCATTGAGGGCGCAAGAGAAGGTTTTACAGGACTGAACGTCACCATCCCGCACAAGGTTTCGGTAATCGATTTTATCGACGAGTTGAGCGAAGTCGCGGAGTTGATTGGCGCGGTCAACACAGTCAAGTTCGAGGACGGGCGCGCCTTCGGATTTAACACCGACGGGATAGGTTTCGTCGAGTCGTTAAGGCATGAGGGTGTTGGGGTTTGCGGAAAGAATGTTTTGATTCTTGGGGCGGGCGGCGCCGCTCGGGCGATAACATTCCAATCGATTCTTGAGGGCGCTTTCGTTTCACTCAGCAACCGAGAGGAGGAGAAGCAGATGGCGGTTGACCTTGCGAGCGAGGCGTGTGGGAAGACTGGCGGCAGTGTTTTGGTGGTGGACATGGACCTGGAATCCCTGAAATCCCATCTTGCTGGCGTTGATATTCTGGTTAACGCGACTCCTTTGGGAATGCATCCTAGAACTGAAGTGTCCGTGATTGACGCAGGGATAATCCCGGAAGGCGTTGTGGTAGTCGACATAGTCTATAATCCGGTTGAAACAAAGCTTTTGCGCGAGGCGGGGGCGCGCGGATTGAAGACTGTTTCGGGTGTTGGAATGCTTGTGCATCAGGGGGCTGAGGCGGAGAGGATTTGGCTTGGGATTGAGCCTCCGCTTGAAACCATGTATAAAGCGGTCTTAACGGCGTTGGACGTTAGGAAATAGTTTTTATTTGGGTTTTAATGTTTTGCTTGCTCATGCTCCGAGTATTAGCATTACCGGCTCAAGGAGGTAGCGTCTTTTCTCATAGTATTTTTCGCTCGCCTTCTCGAACGTCACGGTTTTCTCATCCAGTCCGGCGCCGGAGATGAACGCGGATACTAAGTCTTTGAATGCGTCGTCTCTTTTAACGTCGATTTCTTGGAATTCCTTCAGGCTGAATATTTCGTCCGCCTTGACCGCTGCCTTGTTGAGGAGTTCAAAATCATTTCCTTTCAAGGATTCATCTGTCAAGTAGCCCATCAGGTAAAGCAGGTTGAGTGCGTATGAGGTGAAGCACATGTAGGTCGTGCAGACGATTGGCTTGATTCCTTTTTCGTGGAGTGAGCATAATCCGTCTTTTGTGAGGAACACACACGCTTTGTGCGTTTCGTCCAAACGCATTTTCCTCCCGGGCGACACGAGTGGAATGTTTTCCGTGAATCCGGCCGCAATGAAGTCCGGATTAGTCTTTAGCAGGTAGACCATGTCGAGGCCGTGTCTTTTAGTCACGTATTCATATCCCGGAGTCGGGTTTTCAACCTGAGACTTCATTATGAGTGGAAGCTCTGCGACTGGCTTGAGCTCGAGATAGTCTTCTGTTTTTCCGCCGGTGTTTTTTACGTATTCGGATATTTCCTTAAGCTTTGAGAGTTCTAGCGGTATTTTAACGCCCTCTTTTTCCGAGAAGAAGCAGCATGCGGATGCGCAGTTGAGCGGGCATTTTGGGTTGAGCGCCGTTCCGTATAGCAGGCTTTCAAGCACTTGAAGCGTGTTTTCAATGAGGTGGTAGGCCCTGTCGTTTTCTACTGATCGTTTATTTAAAATTTCGGGCCATTTCTCGTCAGCCCATTCGAGCAGGAGGGTTTTGTCCTCAACCCATCTTGAGGTGTTGTAGTCTGCGCCAGCCATCGTGTTTAAACTGAAATCACCTCCCTTCCGTCTAAAAGCGTTTCTAGTTCCGCGAACTTGAAGTGGTCTGGATTGTATTCCAATAGTTTCCCGTACTCTTTTCTGGCCTCTTCTTTCCTGCCTGTCAAAAGGAGTAGCAGGGCCTTGTTGTAGCGGGCCTCGAGGTTTCGGTCGTTAAGCCCTATCGCCCGGTCATAACACCATAATGCCTTGTCGAGGTTTTTCGGGTTTTCCTCAAGCATTTCCGTCATGGAATACGCGTTGCCGAGCTCGTATAGTGTTTCCGAGCTTTCGGGATTGAGTTTCAGGCTTTTCAAAAGTATTGCTATCGCAAGGTGTGGGTGGCCTTTTAGATACGCGAGGTCTGACGCGAAGTCTGTGAGCGCCTGCGCCATCGAAGTCTTGTCTTCAACATCATCTGATTTTTCGAGTGCTTCCTTCAGTTTTTCCGGATCCCCCTTCTTCAAAAGCCCGATTATCCCCTTAATTGACGTCATGTCTTGGATTGAATTTGTTTACCAGAGTATTTTCTTGAGTTTGCTCATCTCTTCAACGCTCAATTGTCCGGGAGCCACTTCCCCGCCGTCTATCGAGCAGTAGGTCAGGTATGATCCGAGCATTGGCGCTATCGCGCGCGATGGTCTTCCGAAATCCCCCATCGACACCATTATAGTCTTGTCAGGCTCCTGCTCGGACTGGAGTTTCATGAGTTCGAGCATGTCGGCGTGGCTTTTCGCCATGCACGCGATTTTCGCTATGTCGGCTCCCTCATCAAACTCTTTTCCGAGGACGTCTTCTAGGATTTCATTGTCTGGAGTTGATTCAAAGTCGTGGAAGGCCACAATCACCTTAACGTCGAACTCTCTTGCCCTGGAGACGAATTCGTCAAGCAGTTTTCTTTCCGTATTCAACTCGATTGTGGCGAACTGAACGTAGTCCAAAGCCTCTTCAATGCGTTTCATGCGGTCTTCCTCCCTGCCCTGGAAGAATCCGCCCTCCCAGTGTGGCATGCAGGTGGCGATAAGCGGTTTTTCTATGTTTCCAAGCTCGTTTAAGTCCTGTTCGAGTCCGAGGTGGTCTAGCCGTACTTCAAAAAGGTCCGCGCTGCTTCCGTTCGCTATGGAAACCATCTCCGCTACCAGAGGCTGGTTGAGTACCGCGCAAATACGTCCCATACATAAAGATTGGACGACAAGTTTAATATTAACATGAAGATTATCAACAAGACGAAAAACATTGTTTTATCAGAGAATTGCGAGATGGCTGACAGCTTCCTCAAACGCCTTCTGGGATTGATGTTTTCAGGAAAGTTCCGCGACATCCTCATCAAGGCCAAGCGTGAGAGCGTGGAGTATGCGAGCATCCACATGATGTTCATGAACTATCCGATAGACGTCGTCTGGATAAATTCCTCGCATGTGGTTGTAGATGTCGCAGGAAGTATTCCGCCATTGTCGCTCGCGGACAGGAAGACGTGGAGACTCTATAAGCCGAAAAAGCGGGCGCAGTATGTTCTCGAAATCTCTGTGAAGCGGCCGGCCGAAACCGAGGTCGGCGACGAGATAGAGTTCAAAGACTAAAGCCTCTTCTTCAAAACATGTGCGAGAGTCGCAAGGAATATGACTCCAACAAAAATTGTTAGACCGAACTCCAACAATGGAAGTTCAAAACCACCGCCTGCCGGAGCAGCGTCTAGCAGGGTTGTAGTAGTATGAAGTATCTTGGTTGAAGCACCGGACAGTGTTGTTGCTGTTTCAGAGAGGTTTCCGGCGGCTTTCACAACAACTTCGCCGGCAGTCTCGAAACCGTCGTATGCGGCCGCGAGCATTTCTTCTGAGACCGCTTCCACGGCAACCGTATCATACGCCCGGCTTGCCAGAAGCCCGACAGGCTCGCCCAACGCGTCTGCTTCGGCGTCTTGCGCGAGCGCCAGTGACTCTGAAAGGGTTGGAGTTGAGTCAGCGCCTGTTTTTCCTAAACCCGAGATTTTCCCGAAAATGTTTAGTGTGAGCGCGCCCAAAGCCACAAGGCTTGTCGAAAGCAGTATCCAGACTTTGGTTTCGACTGGCGATACGATTTTCTCTCCCTTGCGCGTCAAAACATAATACTTCCATTTCGTCCCGCGGTCCAAGTATTCAATCAAGCCAGCCTCAACAAGCTTGTCGACATGCTCCTTGATTGTGGAAGGGGACATCCCGAATTCTTCCGCCAAATCAGAGATAGTCTTCTTCCTGTCGTGGATGCTTTTCAGTATGTTGACTCTGGTGTCTGCCGCCAAGACCTTGAAAGTGTCGCGGTCCAAAGTAATCTTATCGCTCATTTTCAGGGAAAAGATAAGTATTGGGGATTATTTAAAGCTGGCATTTTGTTTCGGCCAATACCGAATCTTACATTCCCATGCCGCCCATGCCCATTTTTTTCATCATCCGCTTCATCTGGCGTCCGCCGCCCATCCCCTTCATCATCTTCTTCATCCTCTTGTAGTATGAGAGGAGTTCCCGGACTTCTTCCGCGGATGTGCCGGATCCTTTTGCGATTCTTTCGACCCTGTCTTTTTTGATGATGGATGGATCCGCCATTTCAGCTGGCGTCATAGAATCCATGATTATCTTGAATTTCGACATCTTCTCCTGCTGGAGTTCCGCTGCCTCATCCGGCACATTCATCTTGAAGGGTAGCATTTCCATGAGTTTGTCGAGCGAGCCCATGCTGTTCATCTGCTCGATTTGCTCGTAGAGATCATTCAAGTCGAACTGGCCTTTAATCATCCGTTTTGCGGATTCTTCGTCGAAGTCGATTTGCTGTGCTTTTTCCAAAAGCCCTTCCATGTCGCCGAACCCGAGCATCTTGGAGACGAAGCGTTGGGGAATGAAGGCTTCAATGTCTCCGGTCCGCTCGCCGACTCCGATGAAGTAGATTGGCGCGCCGGTCACGGCGCACGCGCTCAACGCGCCCCCGCCTTTCGCGGTCCCGTCCATCTTGGAGAGTATTAGCCCGTCTATTCTTGTGGACTCTTTGAATGCTTTAGCCTGCTCTCCCGCCTGCTGGCCGATGGTTGAATCCAGGACTAAAAGTATTTTGTCCGGCCTGATTTTCTTGTAGACCTCGTTGATGTCGTCCATCAACTCCTTGTTCAGCTTGTGGCGTCCTTCACTGTCGATTATGACAAGCCCCTTGTCTCCGAACTTTTGTATTCCACGCTCGATTATCTTCAATGATTTCTTCTCCTCGTTGTCGCCGTAGAATGGCACATGTATTTCATCGGCAATCTGCTTCAACTGGTCGTATGCAGCAGGCCTGAAAGTGTCTGCGCAGATGAGCCTTGGGTTCAAACCCTTCTTCTTGAAGTAGGATGCGAGTTTTCCGGAAGTGGTCGTCTTTCCGGAACCCTGCACTCCGACCATGAGAATCCGGTCATTTTCTTTTACCTCAAAGTCTCCGCCTGTGCCGACGAGTTTCACAATCTCCTCATACGTCACGCGTATGATGTTTTCCCGCCTGTCAAGAGCGCCCGGAGGCTTTTCAAGAAGCCCCCGCTCCTCGATTTTTTTCGAGAGTTCGAGGACGAGCTTGACGTTCACGTCGCTTGAGAGGAGCGTCTTCTGAATTTCTTTCGTGAACTCCTTTACCGCCTTCTTGTCAACGACAACTGCTTTTCTCAGGCCTTTCACGGCCCCCTGGAAGCCGTCTCGGAGTTTGTCGAAAACCATGGTCAAACAATCAATAAGAAGGCAAATATAATAAAGGGTTGGATGGTTTTGGCGGATTTGACCCTACTTGTTTTTCTCCCAGATGTTGACGTGGCCCGCCCGCTTTTTGAAGGGGTTGATTTCCGCGAAAAAAGGGAGCGTGTAGAAGGATAGTGTGAAGAGGAAGTATGGGAAGAAGAATATTAGCGTCAGGAACACTTTCAGGCGGGCTCTCCTCATCTTTTTGATTGCGATTATGTTGTAGATGTTTGTGAGGCTCCATGACATGAGGAATATCGGGAACGTCCACGCCATCGTCCATGCGCCAGTCAGGGTGTTGTGTATGAATTTGACGGTCCCTATCATTGAAAACCAGTCGAAAAAGTATTTGGCGACCTGGAGAGAGAGTAGGTTGTTTTGTAGTGCGAAATAATTTAGGTATCCGTCAAGTATCTGGTATATTGTTATCGGGATTATTACAAAACCCTGCACGAAGTAGTAGGCTTGGTTGGGTAGGCCGTAGAATCCTATCAGCCCGTGTTTAAGGTTGAAGAACATGTCCTTGTGCTTTCGCATAACCTGTATCGTCCCCCTGCCCCAGCGGAACCTCTGGCTCGCCACGCCCCGAATGGTTTGCGGGACGTTCGTGTGCATGACAGCCTTGCTCATGACTATATTGCGCCCGAGCTTTCGGATTCTGAGGCCTATGTCGAAGTCTTCGGACAAAGTGTCGGTCTGGAATCCGCCGACCTCCTCAAGGACGCTTTTCCTGAATGCCGCGAACCCGGGAAGAATGTAAGTGCATTTCATCTTGTCGAAAATGTAGCGCCACATCGAGCTTAGGACGTATTCAAAGTCTTGAAACCAGACGAGCGGATTGTTGTTGGAGGCGACCGCGATTATCCCTGAGACTGCGCCGACATGCTCGTCGGAAAATGGGTTTGCGAGAAGCTGGAGTGCGTCTTTTTCAAGGCGCGAGTCGGCGTCCAAAAGGATTATGACTTCTCCGTTCGACTCCCCGACGCCCTTGTTGGCGGCGGCCGCCTTTCCGGCGTGGCTTGTCTTAAGAAGCCTGAGGCTTTTGTTGGACTCCGTTAATTCTTCAACGATTTTTGGGGTGGCGTCTTTTGAGCCGTCGTCGACTATGATAACCTCAATTTGGCCGGCATACTCGGATTTGAAGACGCTTTCAACAGTCTCTTTGATGCACGACTCCTCATTGTGCGCGGGGATTACGACTGAAAGATTCTTTGAGAAGGTGTTTGAGTGCTTGCGTTCGGGCAGGAGGGCGAGCAGGGTCCAGAGGCTGAAGGTGAAGATTGAAGCCAGGAATATGCCTGCGAGGATTTCGTCTATCATTTTCAGCAGATTGAGAGATGCGGGGAGTAAGTGCACAATATTTTTTCAAGTTCCGCGCGCTCTATAACCCCGCAGTGCGTGCGCCCTTCTATGACAAGGCATGGGAGCGTGTCTACATTGTGTGCGTTCATTAGGGTTTTCACTCCCTCAACCTCCCGGTCGGCGTCAAAGCTTAA
>DSAL01000058.1 GCA_011380095.1 Candidatus Altarchaeales archaeon | reverse complement strand
GGAAGGCGCAGGACATGTTGTGGCCGACTACTGCGGGGAAACCCCGAAGAAATACCTCCACAAGAAATCCGCGAAAAAATGGGTTTAAGCCAAGTATCCCAGGGCGCGCAGCATGTCTTCCGTGCTTTTGGAAATCTCCTGCCCCTCTACTGCGGCGAAACCTTCACGCCATAATACAAGTTTTTCATGCAGTTCCATGGAAACCTCGGAATTGTTGACGGTAACATTCTCAGTCTCTCCCGGATCATCCCTTAAATTGTAGAGTTCCTGCCTGAAAGGATGCTCGTCCAAAATATACTTCCACTCAAGACTCCTAACGGCAAAATCCGGATAATCTGCTTTATCTCCGGCTGTTTGATACCTACGCTGGATAAACATCACGTCACTATTGCACTTATCATCATCTATGCACTCTAAAAGACTAGACCCGTCAAAACCGTATTTCCCCCAACTCCCCAGATAATCTATTAAAGTCGGGGTTATGTCTAAATTACTTACCTGTGATTCGACAAAACCCGTCCTAATCTCCTGCATTGGAAACCTCATTATAAGTGGGATGTGAACTGTTCCATCATACAAATACTTGGAATGGTCAAATCCAAAATCATGGGATTGAATCAATTCGTCAAGATTCTCCCCGTGGTCCGCTGTTATTACTACTATCGAGTTGTCTCCAAAACCCTTCGAGTCAAGCTCTCGCAAAAACCTCCCCACCTCAAAGTCGGTGTACCTCACTTCAGCGTCGTAAAGAGAAGTGATTCTTTCAAAATCAGATTCCCTCAAACCCTCATCCACCCTTCCGGAAGGCGGGTCGTCGTAAAAGTCTATGCCGCCCGCATAATCCGGATTCTTGAAAACATCATGCTCGGCAGGCGGAGCGTAGGGGGCGTGCGGGTCCCAGTAGTGTATCCAAAGGAAGAAAGGCTCTCGCGCGCCATTAATCCACTCTAATGCACGGTCGCTCGCATCCTTTGAAGGCTGTGAGTGGCCTTTAAACTCGTCGTCGAAACTTAAAAACCCCTGTGCGAAACCGAATTTGGAGCCCAGTTGCGTGACGCTCACGATGGCGCGCGTCCTATAACCCTCCTCCAAAAGCATTTCGGAAATCAGGAGATTCTCCCCCCCCAAAATCCAGCCGTTAGTCAGCACGCCGTGCCTTGCGGGATAATTCCCCGTCAATATGCTCGCGTGCGCGGGAGACGTGGTCGGCATTGGCGTTACCGCATTTCTGAATACTACAGCGCTTCTCGAGAACTCGTCGATGTTGGGGCTCGTATTCCGCCCGTACCCGTATACTCCAAGATGGTCCGCCCGCAACGTGTCTACTGTTATCAGGACAATGTTGGGTTTTCCGGCGCCAACCCGCTCCGACCAAAACTCGGGCGCCACATTGGCGGCCGCCGTCAAAATCAGCAACGCCAGGACGCCCATCCAAACTCGCATTCGAAGGTTTAAACGGATTGCGTTCTTCAAAAAAGGCGCCGCATCATCGAACGCGTTGTAAAACAGGAATACGAGTGGGAGTCCAAGCGGCAGAAACAAGAGTGAAAACGTAAATTCAAGGCTAATCCCCCACCCCCTATAATCCTGGAACACATTCTCTCTTACGGCGGAAACCGTGTTCAAGACGAGAATGCTCAGGATTATTGACGCGGCGAAAAACGAGTAAAAAAGGATTCTGAAGTCCGGATTCTTTTTTGCGCGCGGGATCCTCCCGGAAAAAAAGACTACGGGGATCGAGGATAAAAAACTCAAAAGTCCGAGAAGCCCGAAAATAAGAAGACTCTCATTCAGGCTCCGCGAAAAATAATACAACATGTTAAGGTAAAGCCGTTTCAAAAAATACCCGTTAACCCAAACTCCCGCAAGAAAAACAAGAATACTGCGGGAAAAAGACGCCAATAGCACGGCGAGAACAAACTCGGAAGCGTCATTCCAAAATAATTTTCCTTTAGATAATTCCACTTTTACCGGATAAGACTTATGGATTTCAACTTTTTATATTCTCGGCTCCGCACGGTTTAGTTTTCATGCGATATACCCTAGGTCCCGCAATTTGCCTATCATGTCTTCGCTCGGCCGGTAGTCCAATCCCGCCCCACCGCCCGAGCCGGCATGGTATTCCCCCACTTTCAGGCAAATTCTTTGCGCGTTGAATTCGTCGGTGAATACGTCGTAGATTATCCTGCCGTCCATATCCTGCGACACCGGAATGCCCATGTAGTATAATATTGTGGGCGTCGCGTCAAGGACTGTCACGCCGGACAGTATTCTGTCTGATGCGATTTCCGGCCCGTACGCCATGAATATCCCGTATTTACTGTGGTCCGCGAAGATATGGAGTTTTTTAAAGTATTCGGTTCTTTCGGCGATGGGCTGGAGGCCGTGGTCTGAGAGTATGATGAACGCGGCGTCGGGGTTCTCCGCCATCATCTCGCCAAGTAGCCGGTCGTAATACTCGTAGTATCTTGGAATCGTCTGGCTGAACATTTCCTCCTCCTCCCGGGTGAGTCCGGTTTCGGTGAAATCCTCCGGCCGGTAGGCGCCCCAAAAATAGTGTTCTACAATGTCGAGGCCCTCAAGGTATATGAAAATGAAGTTCGGGTTGAACTTGCGGTCGAGATACTGGGCGGACCTGAAGTATGTTTCATCGAGGCTGTAGGATAGTTTAAGCCTGTCTATCAACGCAAGCTCGCTTGGATGCGCGCTCCTGTCCAGTCCCATGGTTTTAGAATACGCGCTTCCCTCGGTAAAGCCGGCGAGAACGCTGTCGGAAACCGTGTTGGGGTCGACGATGAATTCATACAATTCTTCGGCGACTGCGGGCGGATAGACGATTCCCGTGTTTTCACTTTCGCCCCTGCTTTGATGCCAGCTCGTGTGGAAAAAACGGTCGGAGACCATCACGCCTTCGACGGGTTCTGCCGGCCACGTGCTCCAAAGTCCGGTAAAAACGTTTTCGACGCCGTGTTCTGAGAGGATGTTCCAGAGCGCGGGCTTCCTCCTCATGTCCGACGTGTAGGGTGTTTCCTGGAAGCCCATGAAATTGTCTTCTAAACGCAGGACGAGGTAGTCTTCTATCCCGTGGTCTTCGGGTTTTTGGCCCGTGAAAATGCTCGTCCAAACCACGGGCGACATCAGTTTTCCGCGGTGGCTTAGGCTTTCCGAATCGCCGTAAACTCCGTTTCGCATCAGTTTCTCCATGTTCGGAAGCCTGCCCGCGTCTATGAGCGGCTTCATGACTTCAAGGCTTGCGCCGTCGAATCCGAAGACGATGATTTTTCCGTCAAAGCCGGGGAAGAATTCGGCCGGAGCGCAGTCGGGGAAATTGCCGCCGAAGTCGTTTCGGGCCGGCTGGCGTAAAATAATGTTTGTCGCGAAGGCGAGGTTGAAGAGGATCAGTCCCGCAATGATTTTTTTCACGCTCACATTCGGAATGGAATGTTTGAACGGCAGTAGTATGATTATTCCCGCCGCCAAAATGAAGATTGAGAATGCGAGCCCGAAATCCCATCTTCCCCCAAGCATTCCGAAGATTAGAAGCCATGCTGTCGAGTTGAATAGCAGGATTGTTTTCGACGCTTCCGCCCGCCAGCCGATTGTTTTATGCCTTAAAGCCCGTTCGAGCATCGCGCAGGCGACTCCGACGAGGACTCCGACGAGCGTGTATGTTGTCGAGAGGATTAGGAACGCCTTCAGGTTGTTTTCAGTCCACGTTCTGTTGAAAAACCAGCCTTGCTGCAGGAGGCCTGCCACAATCAGGGTCAGCATGATTGAGGCCGTCAATCCCACCGTAAGCCCCGTCTTAAAAGAATTTTTCAGTATGTTTGAAGCCTGCATGGACTATAACTAAAGTTGAAAGTATAAAAAAAGAGTTTTGTTGAAAGTAATAAAAAAAAAGAGTTTCCCCACCCGCGCCTAATCCGCGTCGGTTATCAGCCTCTGCTTTCCCCCGCTGAATGTCTGGACAGCCCAGTCCATTATGTGGGCGAGCATGAAAAGGCAGTAGAAGCTTGCGAGAAAAGCTATTCCCACGCTTATTGCGAAAACATAGTTCATTATCTATCACCTTTTAAAGTATTTTTAATCTCGGCTTTATAAATCCACACACTCCTTTCGTGTATTTTTAAACTCGATTGGTTCAATAGTTATACAATACAATTCGAGGTGTTTTAAGGTAAAAATGATTTCGAGGAGAACAAGCATTTTTCTGGCTTTATTGTCGTATCTTTTGGTTTTAAATGTTGTGAACGCTTCTTCCACCAACCCTATTGTAAGCACTGTCTGCGATGTGCTGTGTGTGGTTCTGACAGCTTTGGATACCATCGGTGGAACGCTTGTGATAATAATGTTCCTCTACGGCGGACTGACCTACGTATACAGCGCCGACAATCCGGGAGGCCGGAAGAAGGGAAGAGACATTTGCGTCCACTCCCTTATCGGAGGAATACTTATAGTATTAGCAGGACACGCTCTTGGATGGGTAGGTCTTTCGAGTAACTGCATCTGCGATACCTAATGCTTGGAGTGTATCCACACTCCAAACTATTTTTTAAATAAAAAAAACGATGCTAGGAGAAGTAGTCGAATTTATAGTTGTGCTAAAGGACGCCTTCAAGACAATAGGCGGAACCCTAATCTCAATAATGTTCCTATACGGAGCCCTATTCTACGTCTACAGCGCCGACGACCCAGGCGGGAGGAAGACCGCGAAAAGCATATGCATTCACGCGATAATCGGGGGCATAATCATAGCAATGGCCGAAACAACCATCGAAACAGTCGGCGGATCAATGGGCCTATAACAATCAAAAAAATAAGATGACGGACAAAAAACTAATCTTACGCTTCGGCATTCTGCTTCTGCTAATCCTCGCTGAAAATACTATGGCGGTCGGAAACAAGATAGCAATCGCAATCTGCAACGTATACAATGCTGTCATAACCCTCGCAATACCCCTCGCCACACTAATGTTCATCTACGGGGGCGCCCGGTACGTCTACAGCGCCGACGACCCGGGAGGGCGAAAAGCCGCCAAAAAAATATGCGTCCACTCTCTGGTGGGGCTCATAATAGTCGGCGTAGCTGACGAACTCGTATTCGAAATTGCCGGCAGCTCATGCTAAAAATAAAAAAAAAGACTCTCTCCTTAACTTAACTCGAAGTTGAAGTATTCTCTCTTGACCGACGTCAGGTTCCCACCCTCATAGTCTATCCCGTAACTCCTGACGAACCCTCCGCTAAAATCCTCCAGAGTGTTGAAGTGCCTTAAATCCTCATAATCCCTGTTCACAAGCCCGTGCCTGCCGTAGCTTTCAACATGGTCTCCGAGGTAAAGCCTTGTAAGCATGTAATCCTGAAACTCCTGCGGCACGTAAATCAATGTGTGCAACGGCTGGCTGAACCGGCATACCCTCATTTCATCCTGATTCCAGTAAATCCCGCAGGCGAGTATGTCGTCAAGCCTATAGACTCCGAGAATGCTCGCGTCCTGAACCTCCATCCACTGGCTCCACGGCACGACATAATCCGGCATCAAAACCTCCGCCTTGTCCACCCTCGCGTTAGGCGGATTCCCGGAAACCGTGAACTTCAAGCCCAAAACATGATTACCCCCGCAGTTATACACCAACTCCCTGATGTAAGAGTAGGTTCCGTCCGGCTTAATGCTGATTCTCGGCTCAACCACGGAATACCTCGCGTCAAAAGCGCACTGCCCGTAACTCTTAAAACCGACTCTCGGATCCGGCTTAATATTCCTCTCAATGTCCCCCAAAGAAATATAGTGGAGGGCGCTGGTCTTCCCAATCATAGTCCAGTCAATCATGACATAATCAAGGCTCCTGCCCTGCTTTTCATAAGCCTCCTGATACGCCAATACAGTCTTGAAAGCCTCCTCCTCGCTTGACGCGTTCACGAAAAACCTGGCGACATCCTGAATCTCATACTGGTCCGCCTGCAAGTTGTCTATCAAAACCGGCCTGTGGGAGATGGAGGTGAGCCAGTGGCCGTAATCCCACCAAGTCAAGACCGCGCTGTTTACGGGAGTATTATCCCTTTGCCATACTAAAGCCTCCTCCCACAAATACCTGTCGCGGGAGGCGCCGGAATGCAATATCATGTAGCCGATGCCGATGTTGCTCCCGTAGTGTCCGAGCGTGAACGGAATATAAGACACCGGCAGAATCAAAAGCATGAGCATCCCCACCACACGATACCCGTCGAAATCCTTGCGCGAGGCCACGGCAAACAAACCGACAGTCGAGCCCAAAACAGTCACCGCCGCGCTTGAAGCGAAAATCCACGCGCTCTTGTGGTATACGCCCCAAATCATTGGAATGCTCCACGCCAAGACGAACAAGGCGCCCATATGATGCTTTCTAAACGCCATGTACGCCATGACCGGCATCATGAGGATTCCGTAGATGAGGACGAAGCCGTACTTCATGTTGCCCTCCCTCAAAAAAGCCTTAATGCTGGAATACGTTATACTGCCTCCGACAAGCGGGTTCTGCTCGGCGATAGTGTCGCCGACAACACTCTTCTTGTCGACGCCCCCCACCGAATTAAGGATATACTCTATCATGTTCCCCACGCCCTCGTTGTAGACGAACATTACGCCCACGACTATCGCCAAAACCATCAGTATATTCAGGTTTTCCACGAGAATGTTTTGAACCCGCGACTCAACACACCCCCCCTCAATCTTTGGAAGGCTGATTCCCCGGACATTCTTGTTGAACGCCTCAAGGATCACGGAAACCGCGAAAGCCCCCGCAATAGGCATTCCCGCGATAAGGGGGGGCAGGTCATACGCCGGCATGCCGCCGCGGGCGTGGAGCAGGAGGGGCCAAAGCTGGCTTAAACCCAAACATATTGCAAGATACGGGAGGTGCTGTATGCAGTCTTTTTTGTTGATGAACCGGACTATCGCGTAAAAAAACGAGAATACTCCAATCACCATGAAAGCGTAAAGCCAGCCCTGCCACGTAATCCTCAACAAAAGAAGCGCAAGCCCGGACAAGACCGCGTAAACATACCTCTTCCTGTTCACGCTCGTGAAGAAAAAATAAAATCCGGCGAGCATCAAAAGCATTCCAAGCGCGTCGTCCTCGCAGTTTGTGGCCACAGCCTTCGTTG
The DNA here is from genome assembly GCA_011380095.1 of Candidatus Altarchaeales archaeon. Lineage (GTDB taxonomy): Archaea > Altiarchaeota > Altiarchaeia > IMC4 > SCGC-AAA252-I15 > DSAL01. The sequence goes on along the minus strand of DSAL01000058.1, from coordinate 1,411 downwards.
CGAATGCGGGCGAAAACATTAGTATGAATGCTGCTGCTGCTGCGGCAATCCTGTTGTAAGGCTTCATGTCCGAAAACATTTCAACCACCAGAAGATAGATTAAGACGGCGCAGAACGAGGCGATTACCCCCGGCATTATGAACGCGACATCTCCGAGCGGGACTCCAAACGGCTTCAAAGCCAGGGCGGCAGTGCCGTAGAAGACGGCGCTGAAGAACGCGGAATTCCTGTTGTTCAAACCATAACCCGGCCCAGCCCCGACATACGTCTCCTTCACGATGTCGTGCTTCAGGAGTCCGCCCCTCATCGGATAAACCATGTCGTCTAATTCCGGAATCTGGTTTTTGTTGTAAACCTCCTGCATCCACTTGTAGTGCCAGTAGGGGTCTAGCGCAGCCAAATGGTCGCCGTACGCCGTCGCCAAATGAAGCACAAGCGTCGAGAGGAACAACGTCATGATTAAGGCGGTCCCAGGCCTAACAGCCTTCGAAAGATACAGTATGTATCCCCCAAGGAATATGAGCGAGGTCAGCGCGTAAATCCTGAAGTCGCGGTCGTATGGTTGCGCGGAAAAACTTGTTATGAAAAACCATGCCACAAGGCCTAAAAGGATTACTAGGACTACAAGCTCCGGCCCGCTTATCTGCCCGCTCCATTCAGGCATCCTGATGCTAATATCTTTCTCTTCCTCACCCACTCCCGAATCACCTGCCAAACCTTCTCTCCCTGGCGTTGAAGTCTTCGAGTATCCCGTCCAAATCCTCTTCACTGAACTCCTGCCAGAGCTTGTCTACAAAATATATTTCGGAGTACGCGCTCTGCCACGTCAGGAAATTGCTGAGCCTCGACTCCGACGTTCTTATGATTATCTCCGGGTAACCCCCAACCCACAAGTATTTTTTGAAATTCTCTTCAGTGTATTCCTCGTTGTTTTCAGAAATCTTTTTCGCGGCATGCAAAATCTCCTGCCGGCCACCGTATCCTATCGCCAGGTTAAGCTTGAGCGCGCCGTAACCTCTTGTGGATTCCACAAGGTTTTTCAGGTTTTCAAGCATCTTCGACGCCATCATCCCCCCGTCAATCCCTTTTATGGCGTCAAGGTTTCCGCAAACGTTTATACGAACCTTGCTTTCATGTATCCTCGGATCATTCAACGCTTCAAGCGCATGCTCGTTGAACACGCCAACAAGAGTCTCGATTTCGGAATCACTCCTGCTCTCAATGTTTTCAAGCGAAAGCGCGTAGATTGTGACCTCGTCAACATCCTTTTTAATGCACCACTGGAGGAATTCGTGAAACCTCTCTATCCCCATGTCATAGGATTTAGAAAGGTTGTTTATGCCCCTCTTGGCCATGTATCTGCGGTTTCCGTCCGGAATCAAGCCTATATGCATTTTAGAGTATGTATAAG
>DSAL01000011.1 GCA_011380095.1 Candidatus Altarchaeales archaeon | reverse complement strand
CTTTGGGGGTCTCGTGCGAGGCGACGGCAGGAATGATAGCGAGAGTCGCCTGCAATGGAGGCGCCAACTGCAAGGACAAATTCGAATACACTGGCATAAAAGAGTGTTCCGCCGCAATCGTGCTGTTGGGCGGTCAGAAGATGTGCGACAAGGCATGTCTTGGATTCGGCGACTGCGCGAAAGCCTGCCCGTTCGGAGCCATCAAAATGGTTGACGGGCTTCCCCAAATAGACTGGAAGAAGTGCACTGGATGCGGAGTGTGCGTGGACGCATGCCCGAAGGGCGTGATACATCTTGCGCCGGCCGGAAAACTTGTCCACGTCATGTGCCGAAACACGCAGGCTGGCGTGGAAGTCGGGAAAGTCTGCAGTGTAGGGTGCATCGCCTGCAGGATTTGCGAGAAAAACTGCCCCAAAGACGCGATACACGTCATAAACAACTGTGCTATAGTCGATTATGAGACGTGCATAAACTGTGGCATCTGCGTTCAAAAGTGCCCGAAAAAAATCATAGTCAAAAAAGAGAAATAATTACTCAAAATCGAGTAGTATGTTATTTTTAAGTATGTTTTTCGTTTCTGTATAACTGATGAACAAACTCGATTCCGCAATAAAAGCGCTCCAAAACGGCGAAATACTCCTCCTCCACGACGCGTCAGGACGGGAAGACGAGGTCGACATGATAATCCACGCCAAATTAGTCACGCCCCAAACCATACAAAAACTCAGAAAACAGGCGGGCGGACTAATATGCCTTGCAACCGACGGACCAACAGCAGAAAAAATCGGGATAAAACACATGACCGACTACATGCTCGAATCAGGTGAAGAAATCCTAAAACAACTGTGCCCCGCAAAAACCGCGTACGGAGACAAACCCGCATTCTCGCTCTGGCTGAACCACAACAAAACATTCACGGGCATCACAGACACCGACCGGGCGCTCACAATCACGGAATTCGAAAAGATGATATCACAGGGAAAACACGCGAACTTCCCGAAAGAATTCTACTCGCCAGGCCACGTCCCGACACTAATCGCCCGCGACATCAAAAAAAGACGCGGACACACCGAACTCTCAATACAACTCACAAAGCTCGCGGGACTCACACCGGCAATCGTATTGTGCGAGATGATGGGCGACGACTGCAAGGCCCTCTCAATCGATGACGCGGAAAAATACGCGCAGGAAAACGGGCTGATACTCCTGGACGGAGGCGCGATATGAGCGCGAAAATCGGAATAGTCGACACGACATTCTCCAAAGTCAACATGGGAGAAATAGCATTAAACGAGATACGCGACAACTTCCCAAACATCACTGTAACACGAAAAACCGTTCCGGGCGTGAAAGACCTGCCGGTCGCCTGCAAAATCATGCTCGAAAAAGAAGACTGCGACGCCTGCATTGCGCTCGGCATGCCCGGAGGACAGGAGATAGACCGCCAGTGCGCGCACGAAGCGTCACAGGGCATAATACAAGCCCAGCTCATGACAAACAAGCACATAATCGAAGTATTCATCCACGAAGACGAGGCCAGCGACGAAAAAGACCTTTACAACATCACGGTCGACCGGTGCAGAAAACACGCGAAAAACGCGGCCTACCTCACAACCAAACCCGAAATACTTGTGAAAAACGCGGGACAAGGACTAAGGCAGGGCAGGGAAAACGCCGGGCCGATAAACTAAAAGAAAAATAATGCTCAAAACGGAGGCGAAAAACATGGAAGAAAAAATAAATTTGGGGATAGTGGTCGGAGAATTCAACGCAGACATAACCTACCTAATGCTGGAGCGCGCGAAAGCCCACGCGGACTTTCTCGGAGTGAACGTCACGCACGTGATGCACGTGCCGGGCGCGTTCGACGCGCCAATCGCAGTAAAAACACTCATTGAACGGAAAGACGTTGACGCTGTCGTAGGGCTCGGGGCCGTAATCGAAGGCGACACCCAGCATGATGAGGTGGTCGCACAGCATGCGGCAAGAAAAATGATGGATTTGGGCTTGGAATACATGAAGCCGGTGTCGCTTGGAATATCAGGACCCGGAATGACGCGCCTGCAAGGACAATCCCGCATCGACGACTACGCCAGACGCTCGGTCGAGGCCGCGGTAAAACTCGTCAGGCGAATCCGGGAAAAACAGGCGGAATAAAAAAAAACTTAAAAAAACCAAAATCGTGTCTGAAATGATAAAAAAAGTTTCAAGCGAAGCGGAACTGCCCTCAAAATACGGGAACTTCAGGGTGAAGGCGTTTGAGGGAGACGACGGAAGGGAACACCTCGCAATCTACAAGGGAAAACTCGATGGAGCTGAAAAAGTCCTCGCAAGAATACACTCGGAATGCTTGACGGGCGACCTGATAAAATCCTTGAAATGCGACTGCGGACAACAGCTTGAAAAAGCTTTAAAGCAAATCCACTGGGAGGATGCTGGAGTCCTCGTATACCTGCGCCAGGAAGGGCGGGGAATCGGCCTTGTAAACAAGATTAACGCATACTGCCTTCAGGAAAACGGGTTCGACACGGTAGAAGCCAACGAGGAATTGGGTTTCAAGCCGGACCTTCGGAAATACGGTCTTGCAGCCGAAATACTGCAGGAGCTCGGCGTAAAATCAGTCCGCCTACTCACAAACAACCCTGAAAAAGAAAAGGGCTTGAGCGAGTTCGGAATGCCAGTGACCGAGACGGTCCCCTTGAAAATACATCCCAACGAGCACAATCGAAGATACCTTGAGACCAAAAAGGAAAAACTATTCCATCTCCTATAGCCGGAAAAATGGATGATGAATATTTCATGAGGCGGGCGCTAAAGCTCGCATCTCTTGGCACTCCATCACCCAATCCCTATGTCGGCGCAATACTTGTGAAAGACGGCGAGATAATAGGGCGGGGATACCACGAGAAAGCCGGCATGCCCCACGCCGAAATAGAAGCGCTAAAATCCTGCGAAAACCCGGCCGGCGCAACACTATACGTTACACTCGAACCATGCTCCCACCACGGCAGAACCCCTCCCTGCACTGACGCGATAATCAAAGCAAAAATAAAAAAAGTAGTATACGCGCTCGACGACCCCAACCCGCAGGTGAACGGGAAACAAATTCTTGAAGATGCGGGAATCAAAGTTGTTTCAGGCGTCCTCCAAAAAGAAGCCGAGAAACTGAATGAAGTATTCGTAAAAAACATGACGACAAAACTACCCTTCGTCGTCTTGAAGACCGCGATGAGCAGTGACGGCAAAATCGCCACGAAAAACCGGGCGCCACTCCAAATCACCGGCGAAAAATCCCGGAAAATCGTGCATGAACTGCGCGGAAAATACGATGCGATACTCGTCGGAGTCAACACCATACTCGCAGACGACCCCCAACTCACATGCCGGACTGCCGGAGGTCGCGACCCCCTGCGCGTAATCCTCGACTCCCGGCTTAAAACCCCGTTTGACGCCAAAGTCCTGAAAGACAAAAACGTTCTGATTGCGACGACGGAAAAATACGACTCTGAAAAAATGAGGCTCCTAAGCCGAAAAGCCAAGGTCGCGGTGTTCGGCAAAGACCATGTCAACCTCAAACAACTACTCAAATTCCTCTATGCTGAAGGCGTTTGCTCAATCCTTGTCGAAGGCGGCGGGAAAGTCAACCAAAACTTCATCAAAGCCGGCCTCATAGACAAGATGGTCACCCTCATATCATCCAAAAAAATCGGCGTAGACGGATTGGACGCGTTCGGCGGAAAAACACTCGAGGAAGTTCGAAAAGAATTGAGTTTCATGTTGGAGGAAACTCTAGAAGTTGATGGCGACAAGGTGATCATTTCGACCCCGAAATGTTAAAGTTTTTCCCTGATTTTTTCAACGCAGACCTTAAACACCATCCCACAATCCGACTCCTTCAAAGCGTCGAATACAATGCAGTCCTTTCGCATCTTTGCCGGAATGCTATAGCTCGGCTTGATGTTCTCGCGAACATTCAGGCATTTCAAAACCCCGACACCAAGAACCTCCTCAACCTGCCTTAAAAGACTAACCTGCGGCTCAACCTCCTGGCACTCGTCGAAGATGAAAACTATAATGTGGGCGAGATGCCTAAGCGCTGTCACGGCCTGACGCTCTATAGGGTTCATCTCCCCGAAAGGCCTGTCCAAAAGGCCGGGAGTGTCCACAATCTGATACTCGACGTAACGGTGCTTGCGGTAGCCGAACATGACGCGCTTCGTCGTGAACGGGTAGGCCGCGGTCTCCACCTTGCTTTTAGTCAAAGTCTTTAGGAGAGTGCTCTTGCCGACATTCGGGTATCCCGCAATAACGATTGTCGGATCCTCCTTGACGGTCGGAAAATCCCGAAAAGACGACTTCACCACGTTCAACCAGTCTAAATCCTTGGCAAGCGGCTTTACAAGAGAAGCAGCACGCCCGAAAAACTCCTTAGAATACCGTTTCGCATCATCAGCATCACCATACTTGATCTCTCGAATATACTTGTCGCGAAACCTCGCAACTTGCTTTGAAGCGCCTTGAACCCTCGCAAGGCTCTTCCTATACCTGTCCAAGTCTATCACAGTCTCGAACAAGGACTGGTAGAAAATGGGCATCTGGTCAAAGCTCGGGAAACCCGAGACAACCGCGTCCAAAACCCCGCAAACATTCTTGCCAAACACTCCAATACGCTTGGCTTCAGCAATCTTTATTTTAACCTCACGGTCCTTAATCCTCTTGCCCAAAACCAGGTCGGCCTGCTTCCTCGCCTGCCTGAAAGACTGGTCAATCAAATCCTTTGACGATGGAATGTGAGGTAGTTTGAACATAATAGTTAGTATACACTAATCTTAAATAACAATGGCATCATTCATAGCCATCGGCGACTGCCATATCGGATACCTGCACAGGTTCAAGACACAACGCCTCAAAGACTATCTGACGTCCTTCACAAATGCGGTACAACAGATAATACGCCTAAAGCCGGATTTCCTGGTGATAACCGGAGACCTCCTCCACCACCCGAAACCCGATCCCGTCAGCATGCGCGCGGTAGTCGAAAAACTCCTCTACATGGCAGACCAGTTCCCCATCATCATAACCGTCGGAAACCACGAGATAGAAGGTCATTTAGGCACAAGCTACACGCCAATATACTCGAGTATCCACCCGAAAATCCACGTCCTTACGACAGAAACACCATACTTCAAGACTGAAGTCCGGGGGCAGGCGATAAACATACACGGCTTCCAATACCTGCGAAGCCGAAAACAGGCTGAAGAACAATTACGGGAAATTTCTAAAAACGTGAAAAGCGGATTCAACCTCCTCTGCATCCACCAGGCGATTGAAGGATACCTGGAACCCCACGAGATAAGCATGAGGGCATTGCGCGAAGCCGAACAGAAATTCAGCATGATACTCGCAGGACACGTCCACAAACACCAAAGGATAAAAGAACTCGAAAAACCAGCATACTATGTCGGTTCAACAGAGCGAATAAGCTTCAACGAGGCAGGCAACAAGACCGGTTTCATGCACTTCAAAGACCTGTGGGGCGAGCCCGAATACGTTGAAGTGGAATCCGCCAAAATGCGCGTAATCCGCGAGAAAATCCCGGCGCAAAACATGGGCGAAGCCAACCAGTATGTGCGCGAGAAAATCCGGCAAAACAAGGACGCAAAACTCCTCAAAATAGACGTGGAAGTCGACTTCACAGCGGACTCGATAGAACTTCAAACAGACTACGCGGAATTCGAGGAAGACTTCACAATACTCGAAGTAAACATCACCCCCAAAAACGCCGGAGGCGAAGTGTCGCTTGAAAAAATGACGATGAGCGCAGGGCTTTTACGCGAATACTTCGAAAAAACCGGCGTCAAAGACGAGAAACTCGCGGAAAAATGCGTCGAACTCTACGAAAGGTATGGCAATGGCTGACAAACACGCTCAAGCGTTCCAAAAAATCACGGGAGGCGGACTAATACCCGGCGTCCTAACCCAGGTGTACGGGCCGCCGGCGTCCGGCAAAACCAACCTCGCGCTGATTGCGACGGTAGAGTGCGCAAGACACGGCCGAGTCATCTACATAGACCCGGAAGGCGGATTCTCAACCCAACGACTCAAACAGATTACGGGCGGAAAAATCCAGGAGGCGCTCGAAAACATACTTCTCGTCGAACCCACCACCTTCCAAGAGCAGAAGAAGGCGCTTGAAAAACTCGACGACCTCGTCCCAAACAAGAACACACAGCTCGTAGTACTCGATTCCGTCGCGCTACTCTACCGGGTCTTGGAGGAGAAAGACATAAAAGAATACGGGAGGATGCTCGCACAACTACTTCGTATTGCGAGAAAGCACGAGGTTCGGGTGATGCTCACAAACCAAGTCTACACCAACACGGACACTAACCGGATAACTCCGGTCGGTGGCGACCAAATCAACTCCTACTGGAGCAAGGTCATAATAGAACTCGGATTCGAGGGAAACCAGCGGTTCGCGAAAATCCGAAAACACCAGCACGAAAAATCCGATGAAACCATACGCTTTAAAATAGTCGACGAAGGATTCGAACTCGAATAATTTTTTTTAACAGAAAACTACGGCGGATAATCCCAACACGTAGAACCCTGGCTAAACCTACCACGGGTCTTTCTTCAGCTTCAAAACCCAGGCCACGAAATTCCCGAACAAGTGGGTGGGGATAGTAACCAGTATCGCGACTATAAAGTATTCAAAACCCGGCCTCACGGCAATCGACGCGAAAAGGAACGCGCCAATCAGAAAATCCGCCTGGTCCAAAAGAGGCGCGACCCTACCCCGCTCAAAACCCGCCCTCCTCTTCAAAAAACTGCCTGAAATGTCTCCGAACAAGGCGCCGAAACCCAGGAGGAAACCCGTGAAAACATTCATTTCAACAATCCCCGCGCCAAAAACACCCTGACCCCAGCCGTGATGCAACCCCTGCAGGTATCCTGCAAACACTGCGGCAACAGTGCCACAAAAAAGCCCCCGCCAAGTCTTTCCATCACCCAAAATCCGCTTCCCACGCCAAGACCTCCCCAAATCCACGGGAGTCTTCCACTCCCTCAAATACGGGACGCCAGAAACATCAACCGCAACGGAATTAGCGACATAAGCCGGAAAAATAAACCATATTGTCGGCAAGACTATTTCAAGCATTAGGAAAATACTGGTAGTATAATCTAATAAAGCCGACAGACGTCGAACAAGAAAAGCCGGGGTTTTTTAAACAAAACCAATATTATTCTAAAACAATGAGGATAATCATAGCGATAACCGGAGCATCCGGAATAAACCTTGGAAAACGCCTTTTAGAAGAGCTAAAAGAACACGAAACTCACTTAATCATAACTCCGGACGCCGAGAAAGTCGCGGGATTCGAAAACGTCAACCTGCAAGAAACAAAATCAAACGCCAAATCCTGCCACAAAAACAACGACTTCACATCACCCATAGCATCATCAAGCTTCCTCGTCGACGCGATGATAATCATACCCTGCAGCATGAAAACACTATCGGGCATCGCCAACGGCTACACTGACAGCCTTGTGACAAGAAGCGCCGACAACATGCTGAAGATGAACAAGCCCCTCATACTCGTGCCGCGCGAAACCCCGCTAAGCCTTCCCGCAATAGAAAACATGGCGAAAGCCAAACGGGCGGGCGCCATAATACTTCCCGCAATGCTCTCCTACTACAACCAGCCTGAAACAGTCGCAGACATAACTGACTTCATAGTAGGGAAAACACTCGACGTTTTAGGCGTGGAAAACAAATTATACAAAAGGTGGAGTGGAAAATGAGTTTCAGAGACTTCTTAGCCGAATGCGAAAAGGCAAACCTTGTAAGACACGTCAAAGAAGAGAAAGACCCGAACCTCGAGATACCGAAAATACTTTCTGAAAACGCCGGCCAGATACTACAGTTCGAAAAAGTCAAGGGTTCAAGCATGCCCGTCGTCGCCGGAGTATGCTCCAAACGCGAATACTTCGCAAAAGCGATAGGATGCGAAAAAAACAATCTCATACAAAAAATATCAAACGCGATAGCCAACCCGACAAAACCAAAAGTCGTGGAAACAGGCGCATGCCAAGAGGTCGTCGACGAAAACCCAGATCTCTCAAAAATCCCGATACTCACCCACACGTCCAAAGACCTCGGCGCCTACGTGACATCTGGCGTATACGCCTCCAAAAACAAGGCGGGCCGACTAAACATCGCATACCACCGCTCATCACCCATCGCCAAAGACAAGTTCGTCGCAAGAATCTGCCACAGAGACACCTGGAAGAACCTCGAGGAAAACGGGGGGGAACTCGACGTCGCAATATGCCTCGGACTCGACCCGACAGTCCTTCTCGCAGCCTCCGTTTCAGCCGGCGACACCTGCGAATACGACATCGCCAACACTCTAAAACCCCTCGAACTCGTGAAATGCAAGACTTCAGACCTACTGGTCCCCGCGGAAGCCGAGATAGTCATCGAGGCCACGCTCACCTCAAAAGAACGCCACGAGGAGGGGCCGTTCGCAGACATCACAGGAACACTCGACTCCATAAGACAGGAGCCGGTGGTGAAAGTCAAATGCATAACACACAGGAAAAACCCGATATACCAGGCGCTCCTACCAGCATCAAACGAACACCGCCTACTCATGGG
>DSAL01000050.1 GCA_011380095.1 Candidatus Altarchaeales archaeon | reverse complement strand
TGGACTATCATGTTGTATGACGGGTCGTCGAGAAGGCTCTTCATCTTCCCGAAAGTTTTCACCATCACTTCGGCCAGGAACTCGGACCGTCTTCCGTCCAAATCCCCGATTCTTCGCGCGTGCTTTACCGGCGCAATCCATGTTTCAAACGGAAACCTGCTCGCGTAAGGCGTGAATGCGACGGCATCCTTGTTTTTGAATACAAGCCTCTCGCCGGCGGATTCTTTTTTGGCTATGTCGCAGAACACGCACCTCTCGTTCTCCCTGAAATATTTTTTCGAAGCCTGGACTTCAGCTTTCACAAGCGGGGGAATCCGGGGGAGCGTTATTATCTGGCTGTGGCTGTGGGCTATGCTCGCACCGCTCGCCTTCCCCTGGTTTTTGAATACGCAGACGTAGCCGACACCCTGCGTAGCTTCAAGCTCCCGAATCCTTGTTTCATAGGCGTTCAACACGTCTCGCATCTGTTTCACGGTGAAGTCGGCGAAGCTTTTCCCGTGGACGGGTGTTTCGACAAGAACCTCGTGGGTTCCGTAAGCCGGCATGCACTCCAAAAGACCTCCGATATGCTCTCCGTCCTCGACGCTCACTGCGGGAAACTTGTTTGGAAACAGCCGCATCCCCCACTTTTTCGCGTCATCAGGAATCCTCCAGATTTCTGGCGGAGTGGTTTCCTCGTTGCCCGGGCAGAAGAAACAGGTTTTCCTGCTCGTGTTTTCATCAACCTTCTTCACGAACTCGGAAGGCCGCTTGTTCCTGCCTCCGGCTATTATCACCCACCTGTCGAGGAGATAGTCTTTGCGCAATTCACAGGCCATGTGAGAAAGAATGTGATATTGAAAATAAAAAAGGTGTTGGAGGGCGTCAACCCTCCTGTTTTTTTCCTCTACAACCTTGCCTTGCACTGGGTTGCCTGCGGGTCGCACGTCATCAGATGACAGTCCTCTCCTTGAGTGCATGGACAGTGGTCGCACGGGCAGACTTGCGCCGTCTTTATACAACAGCAGTTGGCTGTCGTCCCCGCCATAAATACTCCTTTGCCGCAGGTCGCACAGCATTTCGCAGAAATCCTTTCAATTTGCTGGGACAAGAGCGAGTTGGGATTGTTGCTGTCGGCGCACTCCAAGAGGCTCCGCGCCAGCCACTGAACTGTATCCCTGTCCCTGACCCGCGCAGAATCCTTCACAGTCTGTCACACACTCGCATCCCGCACACTTGTGGTATTGTCCGCACTCCCTGTCTGAAGTGCAGCCCCTCTTTTGGCAGTAGTAGCAGTCGTAGTCGCCTCCGACTCTCGTGCAGACCTCGCATTCCCCGCATTCTCCATCGCACTTGGAGTTGCTGTAATAGCCGTTTTTCTCGCAGATGTTTTCGCACACGCACCTGCTGTTGCACGTGTCCGTCGACTTATCGCATTCCCGGACTCTACCGTCCCACAACGGCTTTCCGCCGACGGTTATCTTCACGTTGTTGGGGTCGCACTGCTCGCCAGACTGCAGTCTTCCGTCACCGCATCCAACACACTTGCAGTCGACGCACTGGAGGTTCCCCGGACAGTCGTATCTTCTCGCCCCCGCCCAATCGTTGTACGGGCCGGTGTTGGGGTCGCATTCCTCGGACCCGCCTCCCGCAGTATACTGGTGGCTTAGGTAGCCGTCACCGCATCTTGGCGTGACTACCATGTCATCTTGCGGAAGTGTCGTCGTCGTGGCCGGCCTTATCGTTGTCGTCGTGCCGTCGCCGATTGTCGTGGTCGTTATTATCGTCGGCGGAATCCGCATGGTTGTCGTGGTCGTGCTTGTAGTAGCGGTCTCGTCGTCGTCGCAGATGTTGTTGCCGTTCCTGTCCATACAACAGTTTCCGCCCACCATGATGTAGGGTGGCGCGCATCCGAGCGTTGTGGTGGTGATTGTCGGAGGTCCTCCTGTAAGCGACTGTATGAAACTGTTTATCCTTGCAAAAATGTCTCCGAGCGAGAATGCGGAGACGGCGTTCGAAAGCATTAGAAAGACTATCAGCAAAACCGTTATTGAAGCAATTCTTTTCATCATACAACCCTCGGGGTTTATAGTGATAATTAGGTATGTATGTGAAATATTTAAAGAATCAGAATTTAGCTCATTCTACTAAAAACTCAGTTTATACTCCAAAATAAACTTAGTTCACACGCCCAAAGACGTCTTGAATGTCTTGTATCCGATTTCTTCAATAGCGTCAGAAACCCGGTCCTGCAGTCCTTTCCCCGGTGTTAATGCAATAACGCTTCCGCCCCGTCCGGTTCCCGTGAGTTTCGCCCCGTACGCTCCAGCCTCTCTTGTAGCCTCCAAAATCTCCTCTATTTCAGGACATGACAAAGTCATTTCCTCAAGAAGCGTTTGATTCCTGTTCATTAGCCCCCCTAACTCTTTGAGATCCATCACGTCAACCGCTTTTTTCGCCCGGCTGAAGATTTCGTCGTAGTCTTTGAATATTCGTTCAAAAAGTTCGGGCTCCCGCTCCCGCATGTTCCTCACGTCTTCCACTACCTTTTTTGTCTCCTGCGTGATTCCCGAGCCAGCCATGACTATCTCAACCGGCGTTTCCACCGAAATTTTCTCTATCCTGTTGCGTCCGCCCGAAACGTTTTTTTGAAACACTATGAATCCGCCGTAAACCGAGCAGGTATTGTCGATTCCACTCGGCGTCCCGCTGCCTGCTTCTTCTGCGATATACGCCGCCTCGTTTATCCCTTCATCGTTCATCCCGAGATTAAGATGCTGGTTGAGGGCGCGCGATATGCTTGCGGCGAGAGCGGCGCTCGCCCCGACTCCGGAATTGCATTCAAGATTTCCTTCAAGAACTATCTTCAGGGGTCTTTTTTCGACATCAATCTTGAAGTGTTTCAGCAACGCCTCAATTTGCCGTTGTATTTCACCGCTCTTCTTCTCCTTGTATCCGGGTGTTTCAGGGCGGTCGTCTATGAACTCAAACACGTCAGAATCCGAGACTTTCGCGATTGTTTTACTGCCTATCGCCGACGCTATCGCCGGCTTTCCGTAAACCACGAAATGCTCTCCAAACAGTATGGTCTTCCCATATCCGACACCCTCTGATACTCTGCCGTCCATCCTTCTAAAAAATAAGTTTTTCAGACATTTATACTTTATGTATGTAAATAGTTTAAATGGAATGGCAGTTGAGGCGAGAAGGCAGGCCGGCTTAAAAGAGGATTTGATTTCGAACGTCGAGAGCGCGTCAACAATCTACCTCATGAAGGGCGAGTTTTATCCAAGGCCCGCGTCAGTCGGCAGGATAATCCACCCGAGCGTTCAAGACATTGACTCCAAAGCGTCTTCAGTCCGCGCTTACGCCGCATCCCTTGTTGGGCTGAAAAAGACTGTCGGCAAAAACCTGACGGTTTCGGCGATAAGCCGGGGTCTGACACGGATTGTGAGGGGCATCTGAATGAAAGTTGACGACGTCGAACTAAGGCTTGAGGGATTGACACGCCAGGAGTATGAAACTCTTGACGGGCACGGGAAAGATTTCATAAACCATAGGATACGGCTTTATCAAATGTTTGGGGACGCAAGGCTTGCGGCGGACGTTTTGACGGAGATGGCGGGCGAAGCAGGCGTTGAAGGCGTCGTAAAGATTCTTGACGGCACCGACAAGTCCGGAATAGAAAAAGTCCGCATGATTGTCGTAGACTTCAAGAATTCCGGCCAGTCCGACATAAAAAAATACTATCATTCAGTCAAAGACAGGCTCATAAAATCCTCGCAGAAGAAGCCCGAAGAAAAACAGCCTGCAGTTGAGCGGTCTGTTGCCGGAAAGCCTGCAGTTGAAATGCCTTCTGATGAAAAGCCCGCTGCTTTTGAGGAAAAAGACGAGGTCGGGCAGCCGAAACCGAAGTCAAAGCCTGAAACCCACGAACTCATCGCGGGAACAGAACCTACAGTGCAAAAGACCATCTCTGTCAAAGACAGGCAGGATGCAATCGCGCAAGAACTCGGCAGATGGCAGAAGCTGCCGAAGGAAATAATACTCAAGACCGAGAAAGACGTGATACAAAAAATCATCTCAATATCCGATGAAAACCCCGAAATCGACGACACCAAAATACTTCGGGCAATCGAAAACATGATACAAGACGAATATCACGAAGCCCAATTCCACATGGAAGCGTTAATGCCCAACCACAGGGAAGAACTATTAAAGAGGGCGAGATTACTTTGACTCCTTCAGAAAAACAGCATTTTTTACTTCTAACTGTGAAATACTATTCATATGCACTCTGGCAATAAACCCCCCAAGCATGTCCAAAAGGAGTTCAGCGATATTTGTGATGATTTCCCCAAACCCATCCGAACGTGGGATGAAATACAGACGGCTATTGCGGAAGCAAGAAGCGGGAGGTTTGAGGGGGCTGAAACACGCCTTAAAAAAGTACTTGGCACTGTCGGAGAAAATACTCCTGCAAACTTGACTTTAGCGAGCGTATACCAGACTTGGAGTGCGAAACCGGGATTAGGTCCAGAAGAGTCATTAGACAAGCTTACAAAATCGAATGAATGCCTTTCAAAAGCATTAGCTGATGCAACACTTGATGATAAGATTCGCGTGAGAATAACCCGCGAAATGGATGGAAATAAAGCTCGAATACAAAAACTTAAGTAACGTAGGGCAAACATATTTTTATTGTCATGATAGCACCTCCTAAACACCAAGGCGACGGCGATAATCTCTCCAATTCGCCTATAGCCGACATAGAATCCTACGCTCACACCGTTTCCGGACGTACTTTGAGGGCGCGTGAGTTAAATGCAAGAGAAGTGAAACTTAATACGGATCTTGACGGTCTTGAAAGAATATTCGGAAGGGATGTTTCATCCGCCCTTAAACGGGATTTGGCAAGAGACGGGATTCCAGCAAGCAGGGTTCTTGTCACTGGAAATAAATTCGGGATATCTGATTCAGGCAGAATCAACTTAAGGCTTGACTTCTATGATTTCGCAACTCAAACAATCCAGAAATCATTTTTCCTTGTGACGCCGCACAATGATGATGAAATACAAGACACGATAATGATGGCTGAAGACGGACATGCTACACGTGTCGTCAAGGCCAAGGACGGTTCTGCGTTGAAGACTAATGGCGGAGACATCATAATCCCGGTTTTGAATCCGAAAGACAGGCTTGACAACCTGGTCTCCCAAATTACCTCATTTGAAGATGCGACCCGATTCGGAGAGGCGATGGCACGATTCGCACAGCATTCCATGACAGCCGGCATCCTATATGATTTTGAAGGGAATAGGGGCGTGGGTGGTGTTGGCATCACGCGAAAGACGAAGGGTCGCGACGTCCAACGGCACTGCATCCTCCCTGACTTTGCCTCGAGTGGGGACGTGGAGGTCGTGATGCTTGACTGGTCCGGCTCAAAACGGGTATTGGATTTCAGGCGTGATGAGAAAAAAAAGGCTTACGCCGACTTTGTGAAAGACGTTATCCGCCTTATACACTCGAGCACAACCCCTGGAGTCGGGGAAAGGGCATTGTTCGCATTCACCTCTTATTTCGGGGGCAGCCAGAAACAAGGGATAGAATATATCATGAACCTTTTTGACCGGACTGGCGAGATACCTGCAAGCGAAATATTCTCTGAAGCGTGGGACGGACTTTGCGGTGGCGGAAATCCGAATGCCGATCAGCGGCACTGGCGTCTTGTCAGGAAATACATGACTAAGTCCCAAGAATCCCTTGTGCCGACTCCAACAAAACTCGACACGAGACAGGAAATTTTCGTCGACCAGATAGTGACGTCAAGCAATGGTGTTGTCGACAGGGATTCGGCGATAAGCGTCGTCAAGCATTTCACCCCCCAGGTTGCGAGCCTTGATATGGTAAGCACATTCCACTATGACTCAAAACACGATTCAATCTCAATCTATTCTGTGGGGGCTAAGAGGAGGAAGTTTGCGGAATATCATGTTCTAACCGGACTGACGGATTCAGAGTTCGTGTTTTGCCTGCATGCTTCAAGCAATGGGAAGATAGAGCCTTTAGTAGCGGTCGACGATGAAAGAAACCAGGTTATTTCGGCAAGACACGGTCTGGTTGATTTAAGGAAGTGTTTGAAGGCTCTTAACGTGCAACAATCAGTCGCGTTGGCTGGTGATATGGCACGGCTATTCAATGAAATGGTCTATGACGGCATTCTTTCAAGGCCGATGGATTACGAGAAAAACGGGGTTGTCAAAGTCATTGACGATAATACTGCACTATTCCACTTCAAATATCTTGAACCATCATCCACCACAAAGTTCACTGAACTATCCGTCAATCCTCAAAAAGACGTGGACAAGCATCTGGAGGCGATAGCAAGGCTTATCCAAGGTTCTATGGTCTATGGTCATCAGGCTTGGAAGGCGTTTGAAGGTTCGGTTTTGGCTAATGCTCCAAGCGAGACTGTGCGGGACATGGTTTCCAGCATGATGGCCGAAGTCAAGGAGAGGCTTTCCAAAAAACGGGAGTTCGCCCTCTTTTTTGAGAATTCTGAAACCAGCTTGCACGAGAAAAAGGATTTGAGGACGACTCAACGAAGGATAACCCGTTTTCTAAGAAGCCAGGAGGCTGAATATTCTTTCCATCCTGGAGTCTTCACAAGTCTTGTCAAAAAAGCCCCGCAGATAGCGCAAGTAGTGCAATCCCTCACAGGTACTAATCGAATACAAGATGTGGGGGGGAACTCAATTCCACTACTGCTTGAGGACGTGCTCGTCGACATATCACAAGTCCATGTCGCTCTCGCGGGCGACCACAAGAATTTAGCAGGGCAGGCTGTTGACGGAAGTTTGAGCCTAAAGCGGGGATACTATCTTGTCAAACCATTCAGCATGGAACGGAGGGACCCGAGATTCTCAGACTGGATTGGCAAGACCATTGCGGTAGAATTCACTGAAGGCGGAATTGGCAAACCCTTCGTAATGGCGGAGTCTGAAGTCTCGAAGTTGTTCTGTCCGACAGCATTTACTGCGGATATAACCGACGGGAAAAAGTACTCTGCAGGCAACCCAAAGAAAATCAGCCTGGGACTTCAAACCTTCAGCGTGGGATGGTACCACCAGTTTTTCAAAAATGAAGTTCAAAGCCAAAGTGATACGACAATCCTGCTGAATCACATGCACGAGTCGTCAAGAAGCTGGCTTCTCCAAAACATAGTGCTCTCAAACTATAGCAAGGAGGTGGCCAACAGGATATTCTCCCTGATAGAGCAGGATTCACAAAGGTTTGATCCCGCTGAAAGAAAGGATTATTTCTCGCGGTTGCACTACCTGCTCGACCCGTCAAACCCTGATTTCTTCGACCAGCGGTTCGCCCACGTTAAATGCAAGGTATATGAAAAACTGCCAGAACTTCTAGACGTTAAAGTCACCGCATCTTATCCTCATCTCGCAGAACGCTTAAGCGACCTGTTCACCCTTGAAGACGCGAGCGAGCATGTTGCACGCGCGGAGAAAAAAACTGGCGCAAGGCTTTCGGAAGCCGACCAGAAAGATTTGCTGGCAAGGCTTGAGCAAGCCGGCGAAATCAAGCGCGTGGAAGTCTCTGGCAGGCCAAGCGAATATATCAAAGACATAGTCTACATGCAGGATATGACACATTACGTGGTCGCGGTAACCGTCCA
This sequence comes from Candidatus Altarchaeales archaeon, assembly GCA_011380095.1. Lineage (GTDB taxonomy): Archaea > Altiarchaeota > Altiarchaeia > IMC4 > SCGC-AAA252-I15 > DSAL01. The sequence continues at coordinate 1,037 of DSAL01000050.1, read as the reverse complement.
GACTAACACTGGCATTAGGCGGGCGGTGATAAAGAGGACTGAGCCGAAGGCTAAGGGCGAGATGCACACAAACCTGGTCTCTGAAATAGTTCCCTCATCTATAGTAATGAACATCCGCAATCCCCAACAGCCGATTTTCACTCCAATGATTATCGCGTTCGACGCTGAATACGGTGTTGAAAGCCTGATGACCGGCCAACAGTTGGATGAGTTAGACCCTAATGTTGTTTCAACACACTCGCGGAAGCTTGCCCGTGCGCTTGGAACGCTTGCGAGAGTTAGCAATCTTATCGGCGACGGACATTCCAGGAACATACTGTTGTCTGATGAAGGCGATATCGTCAGGCTTGACATGGAACGGCCCAAAAGATGGGAGGACGATCCGGCAAAGACGCTTGAATACAATATCTTCGTTTTCGAACTCAACAATCTGACCGACAAGATACCCGGGTGGAACAGTTCGAGGGACGAGCTTTTCGGAGATTTTGTGAGAGGTTTTCTTGAAGCTGACGCGAGGATGAAAGACGGGCGGGTTCAAAGGAATATAATGCGTTTAGTCCAGCGGATTTCAACATCATACTCTGAAGACAGGTCAAGGCTTAGCCCCAAATATATCAAAAATATCCGGGACTCATTCACTGAAAATCCTAATAGCATCCTCAAAGAGCTCGCAACGCACAGGCGCGATGAATATAAACAGATATACCAGGATCATAGCGGAGCAACGTCAAGTATGATAAGCTGGGATAAGCGCGAGGAGCGGGCGCGCGCGAGGCGGTTAGACGGCTATCTTGACGAACTCATTTTTTGGAGTGCAATCTCAGATGAAATAGGGAAGAATGGTTTGAGGAAATGGATGACGTAAAAAGCGGGCAATACGCAAGCCGGGACGAGGCGTACAAGAATATCAATATTCTTGTAGATGAGGCTTTGAGAGAGGACAAACCATACTTCCAGTTAAGCCTTGTAAGCCCTAAAAAGAAGTTTGTATTCACACAGGACTTGCCTGAAAACATTCTGGACAAACTGTTGTATAC
>DSAL01000095.1 GCA_011380095.1 Candidatus Altarchaeales archaeon | reverse complement strand
TTGAATCCGTGGTATAATAGTATTGGAAAAAGGTTCAGAACCATTGGTTTAGGGTTTTTTGGCTGATTTTCTGGTGGGCTTTCTCTAAGTCAAGTGTGGCTTTTTCTATCCTCTCAACGCTGAAGTCATGTTGCTCGCATAGGAAGTCTTTCAGGCCGTCTGGGTCGGCCGTCTTGAACTCTATCTTGTAGTCGTCTGTGACTGGTGGATTTAGGAATATGTCTCGGATTTCCTGCAGGTCAAATCCCGCGTCTTTCACGAGTTCTTCCGTCTTCCCTTCTTTTACGGCCCTTAATCCTTTTTTCGCGCCAATCCCCTTGACGCCCGGGTCGAAGTCTGTGCCGACGAGTATTGCGATGTCTATCAACTGTTCTCGCGTGATGTCGAGTTCTTTCAAGACTTCGTCGAGCTCTATCAAGCCGAGCTCCAGGTGGCTGCTTAGGCTTAAGCCTTTCACAACCCTTTTGGCGCCGAACAGGAGCGAGTCATAGTCTTGCGAGCCTACCGCCCAAGCCTCGTTTTTCCGGCATAAGTGGACGCACTGTGCCTCACCCTCGCATTTGGCCTGAATCCAAGGTACGCCCATCAAATCCAGGAGTTTCTTGCTGTCGTCGAGCATTTCGGGAGTGAACTTTGAAGTCCGCTGCGCATGCTTTCTCGCGTCCTCAATCCTGCCCTCCTTTTTCGCCCGAACCCATTCGGCCTCGGCCTCAAGCTTGACCTCACGCCTTCTTGCGAGTTCTGCCGCCTTAAGCGGATGCGGTGTGCCGTCGAAAACGTAGACCGGCCGTATCCCGTACCCCAAGAGTTTGATTGTCCGGTATAGTATGCCGGAAAGATGGCTTGTGGTATTGCCGGCAGAGTCCATGAGTAGCGTGCCGTCAGGCTGCCTTATGGTTGACAAAAACATGTAGAGTTGGTTTAGGGCGTCGACCGCGATGGTCTTGCCGTCCAGTTCTTTCAGAGTCAAATCCTTTTGGGATACAATGTCTTTAAGGTTTGTACCCATCAACAGCACCTCAATTGAAGCCGTATATGCGCCGGACCCATTCGGGCGCAATCACGTCGCGCACTATTATCGAGCCGGCGTAAAGGCCCTTGCCGTCCCCCCGGATAATGATTTTTAAGCCGTCGGAGGAGATGCTGTTGTAGTCCGCTACCTCCAATATTATTGCCGGCTCTATTATCGAACAGTCTATCGACTTGTTTGAAGAGTCTGTGGACTGTACGACATTGTGGAAGCTTTGGAGCCTGCACAATCCGTCTTCACCGGATTTTATGTAGGGGTAGATGAAGAATGTGTTGGCGTCAACCTCGCTTTGGCTTAGGATTCCGTCATTGTTTACGTCAACCTTGCTCGCCTGTATGTAGCTTAAAACACCTTCAAGTTCGGCGAACCCCCGGCCTGCGGAAGCCCCCGCCTGCTCTTCGAGTATGAGGGCGACGTCTGGTGAGGCGTCGATAATCCACTTTAACTTGTTGAAGTCGTCCGGACAATTGATGCCTGAAAGCATGCAGGAGAATGCGTGGCAGGAGGCCAGAAGTTCCGCCCCGTTTCCAGCACTTATCAAAGCCTCGTTCTTTTTCAAATACACTTGCTGCGGTCCAGCCTCAAACTTGACGAGATAGCCGTTAATGTGTGATTCCGCGAGCGCCGAAAGCTCGAACTTGCAGGTTAATTCCTCCCGGATTTTAGTAGTATTATAGAGTGCGATATAGTGTTTTTCTTTAAGTTCCTCGAGGGGGATTTCAGAGGAAACTTTAACTCCCGCGACCACAGCCTCGTATTTAACGCCCCCGCTTCTCGTGTAAAGCATGTATGAAGCCGTTAGTATGAGTAGGACGACGATAATTGCGGCAATATTCCGGTCTTCTCCGCTGGCCATGGGTATTTATTATGGAGTATGCGGTTAAAATAGTGTTTGAGGCAAGATGACGTTTGTTCAGGAGAAGACTGGTGCGCTGAACAATTATATCGCAAGCAAGTCTGCGGGGGACGTGGACACTCCGATAATCCCTCTTTTGGACTACATAAACGGTCTTGAAGATTTCTATTCGACCTCGAGCTGTTCCGGACGCATAGCACTCCTCGACTTTAATGGAGTGAAGGGTGAAGGCGGTTTTTTCGGCATGTGGCATGAACCGGTTGATCTGAAAACAGTTTTGGCGGAGATTAAGAAGCCAGAGTATACGTTGTGGTTTAAGGTTGAGCCCGCAATATTCCATATTGCTGCAAGAAGCGTTGAGGATGCGCTCACTTTCCTTCAAGTTTGCCGGGATTCCGGATATAAGCGAGGGGGCGTGCAGAGCGCGAAAAAAGAGCGCGTCATAATCGAAATAGTCGGAACCAAAAAAATCGAGTGTCCGATAATGAACGCGGATGGAATGCTCGTAACAGAGGAGTACGTGAAACAACTCGTCGAAATAGGAAACAAATACCTCAAAGACGGAGAAAAACAAGTCAAACGACTCGAAGAAAATCTGAAGAAAAGATGCGGTTAGGCGGCATTGTCCAACTCTTCGCCCATGCCTCTTTCAAACGCTTTGCGGGCGGCTATTGCGGTCGCCAGGATTTTCGCGGGAGTGTATTCCGGCGTTTCCTGTTTTAATATCTTGAATTCAGGCGAATCCCGGATTTCCGTTAGAATCCCTTCAACATGTGGATCATTTTCATTCAATCCAATATCCTTCAAATCACCCATAGCAATCAGCCTTTCCTTCTCAAAGACGGGGATTGGAGCGCCGGCAAGTTCGGTGAATTTCGGCTCCTGCTTTTCTTTTTCCTCCTCTCTTTTTTTCTTTTCCTTTTCCCAGATTTCGCTGAAACGTGTGACCGTCTCGTTTAGTGCGAGTTGGGCGTAGATTGATTTGTCGCCAATGAACTCTGAAAGTATCCCTTCAACAGTTTTTCCAGTCTTGATTGAGGTTATCGCAGACTCTACTATCAGAGTGCGTGTGTCGTCAGCTAACACCATGTCCGCTGACTTTTTCAAGAGGTGTTTTGGTGATGCGTCGGGATTTAGGGATTTCGCGAGATAGTCTGCGCCTCCGACTTGCCTGAAGTATGCGTCCTGAAATTCTCGCATTGTGACAGGCCCCTCAGATTGTCGTGTGCCTGCAAGTATTTCAAATGTGTCTGTGATAGTCTTCAAGTATAGTTCTTTCGCCCTATCCGCTGTTTCTTCCGAACCTTTCCTCCTATTGGCTTGAATCCGTTTTATCCCGTCTTTTACAACATCACGTGATAACAGTGGCATTATATTGTTGATGAATCTTTTTTTCTCATCATCAGTCAGAATCGAGTTTTCCACTATTTGTGTTAGTAAAGTATTGAATGGAGGAGATATCGACTTGAGCTCAATGTCTTCGATTCGGCCGGATAATTGAGCGTCTTGCATGGACGGCTGATGTTTTTGGACTACCATGCTTACTGATTCACGTGAATTGCTTAAATATTGTCCTAAACCTAATAATCCTCCTGAGATTATGGATTTGAAGAAGAAGTCTGAGGGCGTCTGGGAGTTCAGGGAAAAGGACATGAATGTTCCCGCGAGGATTTATGCTAACAAGCGGATTCTCGACTCTATTGAGGAGGGTGTTTATACTCAGATTAGTAATGTCGCGCGTCTTCCGGGCGTAATAGACCATGTTTGCGTCATGCCGGACGGCCACTTTGGCTATGGTTTTCCGATTGGGGGTGTCGCCGCATTCGATGTCGAGGAGGGCGTGGTGAGCCCGGGCGGTGTCGGATACGACATAAACTGTGGCGTCAGGCTCTTAGCCTCCAACATGGAGGCTTCCGATGTGAAGCCGAAGATAAAAGATTTGATAGACCTGCTTTTTGATAACGTGCCGTCCGGCCTTGGAAGCAAGAGCAGGCTTCGGATTAGTGACGAGGACCTTGAGACCGTCTGCATGTCTGGCGCCGAGTGGGTGGTGGAGGAGGGTTTCGGCTTGCAGGAGGATTTGGAGCGGACTGAAGAGTCAGGCCGCATCCCGGGGGCGGATTTCAGCAAGGTGGGCAAGCGTGCGATACAAAGGGGCCGACCGCAGCTTGGTACTCTCGGTTCCGGAAACCATTTCCTCGAAGTACAGGAGGTTCAAAAGATTTACGATCCGGATGTCGCGAAAAAATTCGGCATCACTCATGAGGGACAGGTGACTGTAATGGTCCACTGCGGAAGCCGTGGCCTTGGCTACCAGGTGGCCGACGACTATATCAAGGTGATGTTGAGCGCAGCGAAAGAGCAGGGAATCAATCTCCCAGACCTTCAGCTCGCGTGCGCTAAGATTCCGTCCGAGCCGGCCATGGATTATATCGGCGCAATGTATTGCGCAGTCAACTATGCGTTCGCCAACCGCCAGTATATCACCCACTGGGTGCGCGAGAGTTTTGAGAAATTGTTCCCGAAATCCCAGTTGAATCAGGTTTATGACGTCTGCCATAATATCGCGAAATTTGAAGACCATGAAGAGTACGGCAGGATTTGCGTGCACAGGAAGGGCGCGACCCGCGCGTTCGGCCCGGGACGTGAAGAACTTCCTGAAGTCTATCGTGACGTCGGCCAGCCGGTGATTGTGCCAGGCGACATGGGGACTGCAAGCTACCTGCTGGTCGGAACAGATGCCGCGATGAAAGAGTCGTTCGGCTCGGTCTGCCATGGGGCGGGACGCCTGATGTCGAGGGCGAAGGCCTCCAACACCACCAGGGGAGAAGATGTTGAACGTGAGTTGAGGGCTAAGGGAGAATATGTGAAGGCGGCTTCCATGAAAGTTTTGGCGGAAGAGCATTCGGGAGCATACAAGAATATTGACGAGGTCATAAAGAGCGTCGAATTATCGGGTCTTTCAAGACCGATTGCGAAGATGGTGCCTTTAGGTGTTGCGAAAGGATAAGGAATGCATCCTAGCTTTTTTCTGTTATGATTTTGTCAACGTGCTGGTCGTGGTCTTCGAAGGGTATCTCGTCGTGCAATTGTTTTTCGAACGCAAGCCCTATTCGGGGTGCGCTTGATTTTGAGAACAGCCGGTCGTAGTATCCGCCCCCCATTCCAAGCCTGAATCCCAGGTGGTTGAAGAGGACGCCTGGCGCAATTATCAAGTCTATCTCGTCGAGGCTGACTGTTTTTTCGGCGACCACATCAACTTTTGGCTCGAGTATTCCCTTGAATCCGGGCGCCAGGTCGTCGAAGTCTTCGATTTCGACAGGATGGATGTCTTCGCCTTCAACGTAAGGGACGCACACCATCTTCCCGTCGGCCAAGGCCTGCCCGATTACCCTGCGGGTCTCGACTTCGCTTCCAGTATTCACGTAGACGAGGATGGATTTCGCGTTCAAGTATTCCGGGCTCGCTAAAAGCTTGTTTTGTATCAAAATGCTCTTACCATCGCGGTCAGAAATCTTCTTCCGCTCCTCGAGGAACTGTTTTCTCAGCTTTTTCTTGCGCTCTTTCATAGCCGTGTTTAGTGATAGGGACATACGTTAAATTAAACGTTTTTTATGTAGTGCAAACAAATCGTTATGGAATGGCTGGCGCAAACCCGAGTTTTGGGGAATCGCATTTGATACGGGCTTTGCTTGAGATTTCGGGTGGAAGAGCCTCCCGCAACAAGCTTGTAGAACGTCTTGGAGTGGGTGAGGGAAGTGTCAGGACAATCCTCAAACGCCTCGCCGACAACGGGCTTGTCTCATCGACTAATGCGGGCCACAGCCTGACTGATGCTGGGGAAAAACAGGTTTCAAGTCATCTGGAAAAATTTTCAAAACCGGATGTGTTTTCCGCAAACGATATGATTTTGGGTGGCGAGAACGCGTTCATCATCGTGAAAGGAGCATCAGATAAATTGAGCGCGTCCGCGCTCGCAGAACGTGACACGGCCTTGAAGGCTGGAGCCGACACGGCAGTGATACTTGTTGTGAGAGACGGGAGAATCCAGTTCCCGTCAGGCGGAGTCGATGTGGAAGATTATCCGGAAACCCTGAAAGAATTGGAAAATAAAGAGTTGGGAGATGGTGATGTGGTAGTCATAGCCTCTTCAAGCAGGATGCCTAAATCACAGGACGCCTTGATTGAAGTTGCCCTGAAGATTTGCGCCTAAACATGCCTTATCCTTAATCCTTGCGCGTCGTGTTTTTGGAGCGCGTGGATTTCGTCGAACCAGATTTGCTTGAATGTGCCTGGACCTTGTGATTTTTCAGCCGCACGCTCTGCCGAAAGCCCGTAGAGTCCGAGCGCTGATGCGGCGGCGACCGCGTAGTCTGCTTCGACTGCTGTGAAGCATCCGATGACTGAGGCCGCCATGCATCCGGTGCCGACTATCATGCTCATGTAGTCGTGGCCGTTGTCGACAGTATAGGTTTTTGAGCCGTCTGAGATTACGTCCTGTTTTCCCGTGACCGCTACGGTTGAATTCATTTCAACCGCAAGCTTTTCCGCCAGTTCCCTGATGTCGCCTGAAACGCTGATTGATTCGACTCCCCTGACTTCGGCTTCAACTCCCGCCAGCACCCCTATTTCGCCGGCATTCCCCTTCAAGACTCCGATGTCGAGTTCTTTCATGAGTTTCGCGCAGGATTCGGTCCGCAGTCTTGTAGCGCCCGCCCCCACCACGTCAAGAACAACGGGAATCCCTTTTTTGTTCGCGGTCTTGCCGGCCTTCATCATCGAGTTTATGAATCCGGGAGTGAGGGTTCCGATGTTTAGTACGAGCGCGCCCGCAATTCCGGTCATCTCCTCGACCTCCTCTTGAGCGTGCGCCATGACCGGAAGTGCTCCGAATGCCCGCACGACGTTTGCGCAGTCGTAGATTGTCACCCAGTTGGTGAGGTGGTGTATCAGCGGCTTTTGCTCGCGTATTTTTGAAAGCAGTTTTAGGGGTTCCATTTTTCTGGTTTAAGGATAACGCGGGCTTGGATAAAAGTCCTGTCAGATGATTTTGGAGTCTCTGACCGCTTTTTCAATAAGTGGCTTGTAGTCTATCTTTTCTTCTTCGCCCCTGATTTTGTCTAGTCTCGCCTTGGTCGAAGGCTTTTTCGGAAGATACTGGCATCCCGACTTGTCTTCGATTGAGGCCTCGTAGAGTCCGGCTTTTTTGGAGACTTTGATTGCGTCTTCCTTGTCGAATGCGATTAGCGGGCGCTCGACGCGCATCTCGACTGCGTCGTGTAGGACGAGGAGGTTTTCAAGGGTTTGTGATGCGACCTGGCCGATTGATTCGCCGGTCACTATGAAGTCTGCCTCTTCTTTTTTCGCGATAATTTCTGCGAGCCGGTACATCATCCGCTTGCACAGGACGCAGTGGTAGCGCGGCTCGCATCTTCTCAGAAGCTCGTGTATTTCCTTCATCGGCACCGCGAAGATTTTAGCGTTGGGGTCGATGATGTCGCGGATTTTTCCGACAATAGGAATCGAGGATTCGCCAGTATGCATGTGGGCGAAGACGAGTTCCACGCCCTGCTGCTTCATGATGTAGGCTGATGCGGGAGAGTCTATCCCTGTTGAGAGGAGAACCACCGCCTTCATTTCGGATTCTTTTCCATTATGTCTTCGAACGCCCAGGCAACGTATTCGACCTGCTGCCGGTTTAGGCGGAATGTCGACATCTTGAAGTTTTTCGTTAGCCCGGATTTTATCCCCAAAATTCCGCGGTTTTTCAGTTCATGGTATAGGAAGTACCTCTTCTTCTGGTGTTTCTCGCTGATTTCGAAAAGAGTCTGCGAGTTGAAGAATGTGAGGTCGTGGTTTCTCGGCTTTTCCCCCAGCGCGTTTATTCCGACATCCTCGAGTTTTTCAACAAGCCATCTTGAGTTTTCAACCTCCCTGCCCCACTCTTTTACCCTCTCTTTCACGTACGGGTATGATGCCATCAACGCGACCATCGCAGACCCCCTGGTTGAGCATCCGAGTATTTCAAGAGGCTTGATGGTATAGTCTTTTGAATGTGAAAATATTTTTTCACCCCATTCTTCAGTGGTTGATAGGAGTCCGATGTTTCCTCCTCCCGCAGCCCAGCTCTTGTGCCCGGATGCGGCGATGAAGTCGGCATTCAGTTTTTTCCCGTCTACCGGCATCCTGCCTGACGAGTATGCCGTGTTCAAAAGAAGCGGCGTCCCGTTTTCACGGCAGATTTCTCCGACCTGTTTCGCGTCCACGACGTTGCCGTAGCTTCCGTCAACGTGCGTCAACACCGCGAGTTTTGGTGGGGTGCCGGTATCATGTTTGACGACTTCAATGACATTTCGGTATCCTTCAGGGTCTATAAGATATTTTGGCGCTCCGCCCGAGGGCACCTTCAATACTTTGAGGCCGGCCCGTTCGGCCGCGACGAACGTCGAATAGTGGGCATTCCCGTCGACGACTATCGTGTCGCCGGGCTTTGTTATCGCGTGCATTACAGCATACTTGGACTCCCGGCAGCCGTTTGTCGGGAGGGTATGGTCCATTCCAAGGAATTTTGAAACATCAGCCAGAAACTCCTGTATCGGCGGCTTGTCGGTCTTGTCGAGCGCTCCTACGCACCAGTCGCAGACCGAGTATCCGTCGACGTAGGACGTGATGGTCTTTCTTGTGTCCGGATAAGTCCGGCCTCCGGTCTGGAGGGGGTTGACGTTGACGTAGTCTTCCTCGCGGTCTCGGACTGGAATGTTCAAAACAGCGCCTCCAGCCGGTCAAGCTCTGCCCTGGCTTCTGAAATCTTTTTAAGGAACTCCTTCTTCTGGCATTCATCAAGCTCGTGTTTTGGGGCGGTCTGCCTTAAAATCTCGCGTATGTCTTCAAGGGCGAACAGCGCCTTGAATAGCGTGCCGGTTTCCTCGCTCATAACGTCAGATATTTCGAGTTTAAAGCTAAAAAAGGG
>DSAL01000072.1 GCA_011380095.1 Candidatus Altarchaeales archaeon | reverse complement strand
TCCGCCGCACCCCACCTCAAAATAGTTTTTTATCCCGTATTTTTCCGCGAAATCGCGCATGGCTTTCGCCTGTTCGGCCGAGGCCACATCCTTGTTTGGGACGTAGTGATCCGGTATTAACACTATCTTGTCGACGAGTGGTTTTCCCCCTATCTTTTCAAAGCTCTTGAATGCCGGGAGCCCCGTCACATCATTCACCATGACGTAGTCGACTTTGGCTTCCACTATGTCGCCTGCCACCGCGCCCGGTTGACCGGACTTCTTCCTCATGATTTTCTCTGAAATCGTTGGCATTCTTCTTTATTCTCCGTTCGTGTCGATTATCGCGTTCAGGCCGTTGACCATAGCGTCAACTGAGGCGAGTATTATGTCTGAACCTGCTCCTTGGGCTGTCACGATTTTTCCTTTACTTTTAAGTTTTACTAGTATTTGAACCAACGCGTCAGTCCCCCCGGATATCGCGTCAACATGGTATTCCATGAGCTCGAATGGCACGTCTTTCGCAGCCGTCCTCAATGCGTTTATGGCCGCATCAACAGGTCCAGTCCCGGTTCCTGACGTCACGACCTCCTGGTCGCGGAATATGAGTTTGACGCTTGCGGTGGGCGTGAACTTGTTTCCGGCGACCGCAACAAGCTCCTCCATCTTGATTGCCTGCTTTTTCTTCAATCCCAAGACGTTGTTGGCTATTGCATTTAGGTCTGAGCTTGTCACCCGCTTGCCCTTGTCGCCCATGAACTTGACTTGGTTGAAGACTTCCATAACCTCGTCTTCACTCATCTTGAAGCCGTCCTCGTCAAGGAGCTTTTTCACGGACTTTAAGCCCACGTGCTTGCCGAGCATGAAACGTCTTTTCCCGCCGACTAGTTCTGGGTTCAACGGCTCGTATGTTTCCGGGTTTTTGAGTATTCCGTCGACGTGGATTCCCGCCTCGTGTGTGAAGGCATTGTCGCCGACCACCGCCTTGTTTGGTGGGACGATGATGTTAGAGTATTTCTCAACAAGGTCTGAAACTTCAACAAGTTTTTCCAGGCGCAATCCAGTCTTGTAGCCGTATTTCTGGGTTAAGACTACCGCAACCTCCTCAAGGCTCGTGTTGCCTGCCCGCTCTCCCAGCCCGTTGACTGTGACATCCACATATTCGGCTCCCGCGTGCACTGCGGCGACCGTGTTTGCAGTCCCCAACCCGAAGTCGTCGTGGCAGTGGACTCCAAGCGGGAGCTTGGATTTCAATGACTTGAAGATTTTCGCCGTTTCTTCTGGAACAAATACTCCGACCGTGTCTGCGACGGTGAACCGGTCTGCGCCGGCCTTGACGGAAGTCTCCAAGACTTTTTGCAGGAATTTTGGGTCGCTTCGTGAGCCGTCCTCGCAACATACGTCGACGAGGATTCCGTGGTCCCTGCAGTATTGCACGCATTCTGTTATCGATTCCAAGACTTTTTCTTTCGTGCTCTTTAGCTTGTGTTCTATGTGGAGTTCGCTTGTTGGTGCGACCAGGAATACCGAGTCTACGTCGCATTCGAGCGCGTAGTCCAAGTCTTTTTTGAGGATTCTCGCAAAACTTGAGACTTCCGCATTCAATCCTTCGTTCGCCACCGCCTTTATGGCCTGCCTCTCCCCTTCGCTTGTGATGGCGGAACCCGCTTCTATAACGTCAACCCCAAGGTCGTCGAGGGCTTTCGCTAAATTCAGTTTCTGCTCTAATGTGAATGTTACACCCGGCGTCTGCTCGCCGTCCCTTAAGGTCGTATCCAAGACTTTGAACGTCTTTTTCATTGTTTATCACGAGTTTAGGTATATTTTCTCCGGCATGATAAAAGATGGCAAAAATGGATGTTGCCGGAAGTTTTTAGGGAGTCCTTTGATTAAAATGGTTGGTAGAAGTGGGAAGGCTTTAGCCTTCAATTATGATTATCAAACAGTTGGATGCCATTTTAATCGGATAATACTTAGCGCAATCAAGGTTTAAAAGCCGTTATTCCCCGTGGAGTGGGAGTCTTACCGTGACTGTCGCCCCCTTCATCTCGCCATCGCTTGAGACTTTTATTACCCCCCCGTAGTTTTCGATTATCCGTTTGGAGATGGGCATGCCAAGCCCCATCCCACTGGTCTTTGTCGTGAAGTTGGGCTGGAATATCCGGGCCATATTCTCCGCGGATAGTCCGAGGCCGTTGTCTTCTATTTCGAAGACTGCTTTGCCGTCTTCGACCCGCGTGGATATTTTAATTTCAGGCACCAGTTGAGGGTGGAGTATTTTTCGTTGTTTGCAGGATTGTATTGCGTTTTTGAATATGTTTATGAAGACTTCGTCGAGTATGTCCAGGTCAGCTTTTACCTTCGGTTTTTCAGGGCTGAGGCCGAGTGTTATCTCGATTCCTCTTGCAGTATCAGGGTCCGCCGTCATTACACGTGCGGTCTCGCCTGCAAGATTGTTCAGGTCCACGGAAGTGATGTTTTCCTCGATTGATTCCCTGTGTAGTAGGTGTAGCGTGTTTCTCGTGAGTTTTTTGAGCCTTTGGTTTGATTTCGCAATGTCTTTGAAAGAGTTTTCGTCGTTTAGTCTCTTGCCGTCTATTTCGTCGAGTATCGCCTGGATTTCAGAGTGGCTTTTCAGGTTTTGCTGGCATGCGCGGATTATCATGTTTGTTGTCGCCGTCGCCTGGCTTTTGCTGTTTATGGGTATGTCTTTGCCGATTGATAGCAGATCCATGTTTCGCGACCTGACTTCATGGCTTTTAACGCCCATTTCACGGAATTTTTCTGAAACTTCCGTTCCAGTAGTGTCGGATTGAAGGAGTTCAGAAAGCACTAGGAGAGGTGTGAGAAGGTTGTTTGACTCGTGACAGTATCTTCGCCCTATCCTGAAGTCTGTTCTGGCTTTTTCTATGATTTTTTTTGTTTCACCCAGTTGTTTTGGCGTTATTGTGACGTGTGCGGCGTATACTGACAGGGACGGTTCTTTTTCGTTTTGATTTTTCAACACCATTTTTTCACAACTCCAAGTGGGGGGGAATCAGCGTAGCGTGAACTCCCTGATTTTGTAGTATACTGCGCCCTTCGGCGTTAGCGTGCTCTTCATTAATACAAAGTTTTCAGCCTTAAAATTCCCGTATAACGTGTTCTTGTTTTCCTCGAGATATTCGAATATTTTCGTTTTATCCCTGATTGATTTTATTCGCGAGAGCGTGAAGTGCGGGTGGAACCGCGCGTCTTTTTCAAAGCCGAGTTTTTCAAGTTTAGAGTCGATGTTTTTCTGCAGGTCTTTCACTTCCCCGCTTCCGTTCCCGCACCCAGCCCAAAAGACCCTCGGGCTTGCAGGCTTGGGAAAGACTCCGACTCCCCTGAGTTCTAGTTCAAACCCCGGGGAATCGATTGATTTTAGAGTTTCGGCGGTTTTTTCGATTTTTTCTTCGGGAATTTCACCAAGAAATTTAAGCGTCAAATGCATGTTTTCCATTTCAACAAGATTCATGTCCCCGAATCCATTAACGTCATTTTGGACTGCGCAAAGCTTTTCCCGCAAATCCCGCGGGCATTCAATGGCTATGAAACACCTCATCAAAACAACCTAAATTAACTTTTAACCGTCTTTTGATATAAACTATCTGTAAAATGTTTCCAGGAGGCGTTAACCCCAAGCAGATGAAGCAGATGATGAAGCGGATGGGCATCCGTATGGAAGAGCTGGATGCCGCGCAAGTAATCATCAAGTGCGTCGACAAGGATGTCATCATCGACAATCCGAATGTAGTGAAGACAGTAGTCCAGGGCCAGGACATGTTCCAGGTTTCGGGCGACGTCAGGGTTGAGGAGGGGGATATCGGCGCCTCAATCAACGCCGACGACATTAAGATGGTGGCGGGGCAGGCGGGAGTCTCTGAGGCAAAGGCGAAAGCCGCCCTTGAAGCCTGCGGGGGAGACCTCGCACAAGCCATACTTGACTTGAAGAAGTAGTTTAGATTGGCGTGACCCTGACGGTATCGTTCAGGCTCTTGAACTGCTCGTTGAGTTGGGATAGTTTTTCCAACGCCTTGTCGACTTGGTCGACACACTCGCCATATCTTGCGCCGGAGTTGGCGCAGTATCTTTCGTCCGCCTTTATTGCGGCATAGTTGAGGTAGCATTCCCCCCTCACAGAATCGTCTTGAATTTCAAGGCAAACCTGTTCGACAGGATCCCTGACCAACAACATCAGGAGGCAGTAGTCGCGGGCCCTGTCCGACGTAATATCCTTGCATACGGAATGGTTTCTTAAAACAAGTGCGGTGCACCGGAGTCTCCCGCTTTCTTCGCCAATCATCCCGCATGAATCAAGATTGTTGTTTTCAATCCCTATCCGATAATAGCAGGTGTCTTTGTCTGCCGTTGAATTAATGAGCGCGCAGTAGCCCGTGTTTTTCGCGTCCACCGCGATTTTTTTGATGCAGGAGTCTTTAGCCAACTGTTCGCCAAGTATTCCGCAAAGCATTGGGTTTGATGTTTTTTCCGCAATCTTGCTGTAGCAGTTTTCACGCCACCAGGAGTTCTCAATCATTGAGCAAATGTTTTCGTCAACCGCTGACACAGCCTTGTTGTAGCCGCATTCACCGCGGTCCGGCTCCGACAGTGATTCACATTCTTTTAGCGGGTCTATTATGCACGGCGGGCATGGACCTCCACAGTCTACGCCCTCCTCCCCCTGGTTCATGATTCCGTCACTGCAGGTTGGACGGCCGGTGTAGACTACGAACCCAGTAATCAGAAAAAACAAGATTGCGGCAATAGGCCAGTAATCCCTCATAAAACTAATTATCGGGTTTATCCAATAAAAGCCTATCGTATTGTTTCGGCCAAAACCTCGCCGGTGTACGCGTCGAAATAGACGTAGCGCGTATTCCCGCCTGATTCTACTGTTACAGCCCAGATTCCGAGCCTGTGCCTGAAAAATCCGTCCGTGAAATCGAACGCCTGCGGCTGTTCACCGCCTTCCATAAGGGAGATGGAGTGGTTCGCCAGAAAAACTCTTTGCCTGAGATAGTCGTCAACCCACTCCATGCCGTAAAGGTCTTCGAATATCGGCGTCTTGTGCCGCCCGAAAAAAGGATCGAACCTTATTGAGAGGGGTGCGTTCGTCGGAATGTAGTATGCTTTAGCGGGTCCGGAAAACTGTGGTGTTTGCGCGAGTTCAATCGCCCTGTTTTTAGACATAAGCCTTTTGCCGAACGGTTCAAGCATTGTGGCAAAAAGTGAGAATACCAAAAAGACGAGTATCAGGTCGAAGATTAACGTGTTCCTGCTCAATATATTCTCCCGAAGGATGGGTAGCCTTGGATTCAGAAGGCGCTGAGTGAAAAAAGCGAATACTCCGAACGTGAAGATTATGCCTGTTGCAAAACGTAGGATATTGTTGCTCTCCCGAAGCGCGAAAACAGTCTGGGTGAAGCCGTCCAAAACAATCGGGGCGAACGCTATCAGCAAAATCCTCTTTTGCGAAAGGATTTTCGGGGGGTTCCCCAGGAAAATCGTCGCCAGCCCCAGAAGGGCTCCAGAGTATATCCCAACATCCCGTGAACAGACGGGCTGGGGCACTCCGTCAAATACAAATGAGCGGTAGGGTATCTGATGGCAGAAGTTGGCGACACCAGATATTATTGAAACAGTCATTCCGACCCCGCGGTATCTTGGACTTTCGCTTGCGATAAAAAAAGGGGCTGTTATGATTAGAAACACTGAAAGACAAAGCAGGAGATAGGGTATGAAAAGGGCGTTGTATCCGGCAACAGTCCAAAGACGCTCAAGCCTATGGTTTACCTCAACAGCTTTCGGATGGCTTCCGGAGAGGAAGCTCATGAAGTCTTCGAGGAATTTCCAAAAGTCCATTATCTTACCTTTTCCTGATTTGGAGTGGTTATTAGTTTATCTTTTCTGTTATGAGTTTTATCACAGACTTGTGTTCGGCGCGGCCTTTCATCTGTTTCATGACCTGGCCGACCAGGAAGTTGAGGGCGCTCTTCTCGCCGCCCCTAAAGTCTTCAACCGCCTTCTTGTTTTCGGAAAGAATCTCGTCGACTGCGGATTCGAGCGCCCCCTCGTCACTTACCTTGCCCAAACCCTCTTTTTCGACGATTACGGAGGGTTTTTCGCCCGAATCGACAATCCGCTCCAGAATCTTTTTCGCGGTGTTGTCCGTGATTTTCCCGGACTCGAAAAGGTTTAGGAGGTCTGCGAGTATTTCCAAGTTGAGCTTGGATTCGGTAAGGCGGATTCCCCGGTAGTTCAATTGTTTGAGGACTTCCTCGCAAATCCACATTGCAGCCAATGCGGGTTCGGTCTTTTTCGAAGCCTCCTCGTACATGTTGACGATAGACTTGTCGCGCACCATGGTTTTCGCATAGTCTTGCCGGACTCCGGATTCCACGAGCTTTTTCATCCGCGTTTGCGGGGTTTCTGGAAGCATTATAGATTCAACGAAATTTTTTTCGAAAGTTATTGGCGGGATGTCGGGGTCCGGAATGTAGCGGTAGTCGTCTGCAGTCTCCTTCACCCTCATCGAACGCGTTATCATGTTGGCTTCGTCAAACATCCGGGTTTCCTGCGTGACTTGCGCTCCCCGCGCCATCATGTTTTTTTGGCGGATTATCTCGTACTTCAACGCCTTGAACGCGCCGGTCACGCTGTTGATGTTTTTGATTTCGACTTTCGCGCCGCCCCTGATGCTGATGTTGACGTCGGCACGCAATACTCCCCCGACGTCGATGATGCGTTCCGTGTATCCGAGGAGTCCGAGAAGCGATTTCAAAAACTCGCGGGCTTGTTCCGGAGTCTTCATGTCCGGTGCTGACACAATCTCGATTAGCGGGACTCCGGACCTGTTGTAGTCTACGCGCCCGGTCTTCAAGTCGTATCGGCCGGGATCCTCTTCCATGTGGATCTCCCATATTCCGACGCCGTCCAAATTTCCTCCAACGCCGAACGGCTCGCTAGTCCGCTGATATCCTGACGGCAGATCCGGATAATTGTAGTGTTTTCTTTTTACGAAAATGTTTTCATAGACTATCTTGCAGTCCAAAAGGCGTGCGACCATCAATGCGGTTTTCACCGCCTCCTCGTTTATTGGAGCGGGTTTTGAGCCGGGAAGGCCCGTGCATACGGGACACGTGTTGGTGTTGGGCTCTTCCACCTCGTAATAGTTTGTAGGGCACTTGCAGAAGAGTTTCTGGCTTGTCTTCAAGGGGACGTGAATCTCCAAACCAATCATTACGTCTAAATCGTCGCTCATTTCAAATCAAATTCGCAGCGTTTGGTCGCGCGATTAAACTAATAGAAATATACAATATATACTAGAAATAGGCTTGGAGTGGAGTTTCTTGTTTAGATAACGATCCCCTCCCGCTTCAAGTAGGCTTCGAGGTCTTCCGGTTTTTCAAACAGTTCCTCCCAGTAGTCCCCGTGTTTCTCGCAGTCGACGGTTTCATAACGCCTGCAGATGTCGGGGCGGGTCTCGTATATCCCGCACAATCCTTCTTCTGTTAGCGCGTTGCATGTCGTCTTGAATTCAAGGTACCAGTCGCCCTCATCGTCAATGAATACTTTCACGCCCTTGTGCAGTAGGAACCAGCGGATGTTTTCAAACCCCTCGCGGTCTTCCGGCGCATCAATCTGTGTCGTCAGATGCCTGCAGCATAGCGAGCACCCCCTGCAAACTTCAATGCCGCCGCCCATTTTGAAAGAATAAGATTGGTTGGCTTGGAATAAAAACGCCCTAGTCGTGCGTGTAGACGAACACGAGTTTGCCGTCTTGTTTTTCGTCAAGACGCGCGAACCCGTAGCGTTCGAACTGTATTATCTCCCCGACTTCAATTTTCGCGCAGTCCGGCTCGCAGATTCCTTGGACGGGCCCGTCGTGCTTTAAGATTTGCGCGGGAATCTTCTCGCTCAGCCACTCGATTTTCGGGACCTTGAAGTTTTTCACGTCATTCATCTTTCCGACAAAAGGCTTAACAGATTCCAATATGACGTTGTAGAGGTTCATGAGCCGGAATTCGTCTCCAACATTGAGTTTATCCGCGTCTCGCTTTGGAATCCAGATTTTGCTGCAGCATTCCGAGGCTTTGACGTGGAATGTGCGACTACCCCGCTCCTTGTGGCTTGGGTGAAGCGGTTTTTCCACTGTCTTTTCGACCGCGCCGGTCACTACGAGCTCGAGCGGGTCTTCGATGAAAAAATGCCGGTTCGCCCGGTCGTCCAAGTGCTTTCGGTTTATCGCGTAAAGGGTTTCCATGCTGACTCCGACATCGTTTGTCGAGAGCCCGAGTTCCAGCATGAATTCGGTTATTGATTCGGGGAGGATTCCCCTGTGCCTGAAGGCGCGGATTGTGGGAAGCTTTGGGTCATCCCAGCCCGAAACTTCGCCTGCGGCTACCATCTTCGCCATTCCAGATGACGAGAATTTCCCGTACTCGTGGATGCTAATCCTCCCCCACAAAAGGACTTCAGGATACTCCCAGCCCAAGTAGTCGTAGATGTATTTCTGGCGTCTGCCGGAATCCATCAAGTCTTTCCCCCGGATTATGTGGGTTATTTCCTGAAGCCTGTCTTCGATTGCGCTCTCAAAGTCGAGCATCGGCCAGACGCAGTATTTTCCGCCGACCTTCGGGTGCTCGTCTTTCACTATTCTGAAACCAACCCAATCTCGGAGGGCGGGGTCTGGGTTTTCAAGGTCAGTTTTGATTCTAAGAACCGCGTCTTTTTCCCCGAACTCTCCTGCAATCATTTTTTCCCAAAGCTCCATGTTTTCCCCGACGCTCGCACTGCGGTGGAGGCATGGTTTGCCCGCATCTTTCAATGGCTTGAACTGTTCGTGGGAGCAACTGCAGACGTATGCGTTGCCCTGTTTAATCAGTTTTTCGGCATAGCCGTAATACAAGTC
>DSAL01000067.1 GCA_011380095.1 Candidatus Altarchaeales archaeon | reverse complement strand
GTTTCAGACCCAATATTTCAGCATACAAGTCGAGATACTTGAAAAGGCGGTGAGAAACGGGGGTAAAATCGCGGAAGTCGGAGTCAAATATCTTCCAAGAACTTCTGGAGAAAGCAAGTTCAACTTCAAGCCTGCGATAAAAGACGCGAAAAAAATCATGCTAATCGCGAAAAACAAGAATCTTGAGAAAATCAGGAAGAATAGAGAAAACAAGAATCTTGAGAAAACAGCGGGCAAGAAACCTAACCCTCCTCTTTCTTCTCCCGGACGTAAGGATAGTGGCTGACCCTCCCGCAGTCACCGCACGTCACCTCAACCCTCTTGTGCCTGCTGTCCAAGCGGGTCCTGCAGTTCACGCCCGGCTTTAGGAAATGGCCGCACCCTCCGCAAAACTTCCGCTTCAAAAAACCGGGAATCGGAGTCTTAGTCCTCGTGCAGATATCCCTTGCGGATTTAACATAATAGTTCGCCTGCCCCAAATCGCCTGACACAGCCTCCTTTTCAGCGAGAGTGAAGAGTATTTCAATCCTCTCAGCAGAAATATCCTCCCTCTTCCGCCTATCATTCCTGCGAGCCATCCCAAAACTATATTTAAGTATGGCTTCACGGATAATAAAGGAGGCTAATATGAGTCAGTCGAACAAGAGGGGTTTGAGGGGGATTCAAGCAAAATCAAAAGATCCAATGCAGATGCCAAGCCTTCTCGAACAAGAACACGACGTGCTCGAAGGACTTTTGACCGCAAGACTCATGGGCGACAGGCCTAAAAGATTCACGAAAGACATTGCAAGAAAATACATTTTAGGGTAGTAAGAGTGGACGAGAGTAGGTTGCGGGAGCTCGCCGAAGAATTCGGTGAAAAAACAGTTTTGACCGAGTTTACAGACCAGGGACTCCCCCACGCCCAAGAAGCCGACCTGATACGTGAAATCTGGAGTGCGCTCAAAGAATCTGAGAAAAAGGAGGTTGTCGAGAGGATAAGAAAGGCAAGAGCCGAAGAATTGAATGTAAACCTCGAGCAAACGCCCGACCCGACGCCTTACGCGATGCGCCTAATGTTCTACGCGATAAAACTCTTCCAGACCGGAAAATTCAGCGGGTAAGCAGTTTAGGCTTCTTCTTCAATAAGACAGTGTCCTCAAAACGCACGCCATATTTTCCAGGCAGGTAAACTCCCGGCTCAATCGTGAAGACCATGCCTTCAGTGAAAACCTCTTTCGAGCCCGGACCAATGTAGGGCGCTTCATGAATCTCCAAGCCCACTCCATGGCCGGAAGCATGATGCATTTTGAAACCCTTCTTCTTCAACTCCCCCACGACAAAATCATGGACGTCGACGACCGGGACGCCCGGACGAATCAAATCAACAGCAGACAACTCGACGTTCTCGACAAACTCCATCAAACCACTAAGCCTCCCATCAATCCTTCCGACAGGAATAGTCCGCGTCATGTCGCTGAAATAACCTTCGAAATTCCCGCCCAAATCAACGATGACGGAGGAATCATGAATCTTTTTGCCCGAAGCCCTCGCATGAATGTTGGCGGACGCCACGCCAGACGCCAAAAGCAGACCACCCCCAAAAGGCGAAGTCAAAGAACCAGCCCGGCGGATTTCAGCCTCAATCTCCGCCAACGCGTCAATCTCAACAACACCCGGCTTCAGGGTATCGTAAGCCTTATCCATCCCCAAAACCGCCTGAACGCACGCCTTCTTCAAGCACGAAACCTCATAACCTGACTTAACCATCCGCAACTCCGAAACAATCCCAGTCACCTTCAGCTTTACGCCAAGACTCTTCCTCAAAGCATCGAACTTGGATTTCGCCAAATCCTCGGTATACAAAACCCTGATTTTCCTGGCCTTCACCGCCCTTGAAATATCGCCCTTCTTGAAAACCCTGACTTTCAAGGGAAACCCCTTCCTCCCGTAGAACCCCCTGTTCAGCTGAAAGTAAACATCCTTCACCCACAAGACCGCGTCCATTCTCGAAACAAGAAGCCTGCCAGAATCAAATCCTGAAAAATAAAAAAGACTCTCGGCCGAAGTCAAAAAAAGATGGTCGACTCCGTCACGCTCCATCAAAACGCGAAGACCAGAAATCCTCGCCCGCAACTCAGCCACCGAAACCATATTACACCACAAAGAAAAATATTTTACGCCCAAAAGAATAAAAACAATCAGCCAAAACCAATGCAAACAGTTTTTATACCAAAAAATCGTTTAGAATATAATCTTTTACACAAAAAATTTATTGGTGAAATTCTAGAATGAAACCATTGGACGCATTAGGAGACCAGCTCGACAAGAGAGTGATAGTAAGACTGAAAAACGGGGTTGAAATAACAGGAACGCTAAAAGCATTCGACATACACATCAACCTGGTATTGAAGGAAGCGGAAATAACCGACGGAGAAACAGTCAAGAAAATGCCGGACATGTTCCTAAGGGGAGACATGGTACTCTACGTCGCATAAAAAAAAGATTAAGAAGGTGAACAAGAGATGACGAGGGGAACACCATCAATGGGCAAACACGGCAACAAACACACGCACGTAAAATGCCCCAGATGCGGAAAAGCCAGCATGCACAAGCGGACAAAAATCTGCGCGTCATGCGGATACGGAAAAACCAGCAAACGAAACGACTAAACGTTTCCAAATTCTTGGGCCCGTGGTCTAGTCCGGCTATGACATCGCCTTGACGTGGCGAGGATCCCCGGTTCAAATCCGGGCGGGCCCATTGAACCGAACCTCGGTTCACGCGGAAGCGAATGACGGAACCTCGTTTCACTCGGTCCCGCATGCGCTATACTCAGATAAGTCCGGATAAACTAAGATTCACAGTATTTCTAAATGCGCTTGAGCCCGTGTGGCGAAACGCACCTTATCCGTCGGATAATTCCGACGTTTTTAACGTGTTTTTCGTAATAGTTGTGTGGTATGGCTGACTTGAATGTGGATTTGGCGGGGATACCGCTTGCTAATCCTACAATACTTGCTTCAGGTATTCTCGGAACAACTTCCGGTTCTTTGAAGCAGGCCGCATCAGGCGGTGCTGGTGCCGTCACGATAAAGACCATAACGATTGAACCGCGCTCCGGCCATCATAATCCCACTCTCATTGAAGTCGAACACGGCCTCCTGAACGCGGTCGGCTATTCTAACATGGGCTTGGACGCGGCGCTCGAAGAGTTCGCGAATCTGAAAGATATTGGAGTGCCGGTTATCGCATCAGTAGTAGGCGAAACCACCGACGAGTTTGTGGAGGTCGCGAAGGGTTTGTCTGAACTGGATTTCACGGCTCTTGAGATTCCATTGTCATGCCCGCACACTCCGGGCGTCGGGCTTTTGGCGGGGCATGGGACGCCGGAGGCGACATTTGATATTACTGCAGCCGTGCGCGACGTCTGGGACAAGTCTTTGATAGTAAAGCTATCGCCAAGTGTGACGGAGATAGGTTTGATAGCCGAGAAGGCTGTTGAGGCGGGAGCCGACATTTTGAATGTCGGCAATAGTCTTGGACCCGGCATGAGCATCAATCTCACGGCGAAAAAGCCGGTGCTCGACTTCAAGTTTGGAGGATATTCCGGGCCCGCGGTTAGGCCAATCACAATCAGGTGCATTTATGATGTTTTTAAGGCGACTGCGGGCGCAGTCCCGATAGTCGGGTGCGGCGGAATCACGACAGGCCTTGACGCCATTGAATCGTTTATGGCTGGGGCAAGCGCTGTCGGAATTGGTTCCGGCGTATACTATCGGGGTGTCGAAGTCTTCGGACTCGTCTGCGATGAGATTGAGGAGTTTATGGAGGCTGGAGGATATTCGAGCGTGAAGGATTTGCTGGGGGTGGCTCATGGATAAGCCGGTGATGGTTGAGATAATCAATGTGGTGGAAGAGTCGGACGTGCAGAAGACTTTCAGGCTTGACGTCATGGTTGACGCGGCTCCCGGCCAGTTTGTCATGCTTTGGATTCCCGGGCTTGACGAGAAGCCGATGAGCCTGAGCTGTCTTGACCCTGTTGAGGTTACCGTCAAGAAGGTCGGGCCGTTTACTGAGAAATTGTTTGAGATGACTGTCGGAGACTTCATAGGTTTCAGGGGGCCTTACGGCAACGGCTTCAAGCCCGTGCCAGGAGAATGCCTGGTAGTCGGCGGAGGTTGCGGGACTGCGCCACTGCGTCCGCTCAAAGACTTGGTTGAGGGGGACGTGGTAGTATCTTCAGTCACAAGCGACCAGCTCCTGTTTATCCCGGAATTCTCAAACTCGAACCTCGAACTCTACACGTGCACTGACGACGGGTCCGAGGGTTTCCCAGGTCTTGCTTGGGAGAAGGTCAGGGAACTTCTTGAGGAGAATACTTACGACTGCGTCTACTGCTGCGGTCCGGAATTGATGATGAAGAGGATTGCGGACATGTGTGTTGAGAAGAACATTCCATGCCAGCTTAGTTTGGAGCGCTACATGAAGTGCGGCATCGGATTGTGCGGCTCCTGCATGGTCGGGGAAAAACGGGTTTGCAGGGATGGGCCGGTCTTTATGGCGCAGGAATTGCAGGGCACCGAGTTCGGGTTATTCGACCGTGACGAATGCGGGTGCAGGAGGAAGTTCGGCGATGTCTAAAGAGATCGCGAAAATTCTCGTCGAGACCGGCGCAGTATTATTCAATACGGAAGAACCGTTCACGTATGCTTCAGGAATCAGAAGCCCGATTTACACGGACTGCCGGATACTTATTTCAAAGCCTGATGAGCGCAAGATTATTTCGAAGAGCCTGCAGGATGAGATATTGCGGGGCGAGTATCCAGACATAATCTGCGGGACTGCGGCGGCCGGAATACCCTGGGCCGCCTGGATTTCAGAGTCGCTGAACAAGCCGATGATTTTTGTTCGCAAGAAGGCGAAGGAGCACGGGAGGAAGAAGCAGGTTGAGGGCGTGCTTGACGAGGGAGCGCGCGTCCAGGTTGTTGAAGACTTGGTTTCGACCGGCGGAAGCTGTCTTGACGCCGTCGAAGTCGTAAGGCAGAACGGCGGGGTGGTGTCTGATGTTGTCGCCATATTCAGTTATGGGCTTTCCGACTCGCTCAAGAATTTTGAGGATGCTGGATTGCGCCTGAACTCTTTGACGACTCTTGACGAGGTCTTGGAGTATTGCCTTTCGAAGAATGTCCTGGATGAAAGCCAGGCGGGGGAAGTGAGGAAATGGAGGGGCAGTCCGGGAGGCTGGAAATGATTTTTTTGGAGAAATATCTGAAGGCGCGTGAGGAAAAGGATTCTGTCTTGTGCGTCGGACTTGACCCGGCAGTCAAAGGCCAGCGCAAGGAGAACACGATTGAA
Source organism: Candidatus Altarchaeales archaeon (assembly GCA_011380095.1). Classification (GTDB taxonomy): domain Archaea; phylum Altiarchaeota; class Altiarchaeia; order IMC4; family SCGC-AAA252-I15; genus DSAL01. The sequence continues at coordinate 3,577 of DSAL01000067.1, read as the reverse complement.
GCGGACGGCAGTGATTCGCGGGGAATCCTCGAGTTCTGCCTTGAAGTCGTCGAGAATGTTTCAGAGCATTGTTGCGCGGTAAAGCCGAACAGCCAATACCTCCTCTTCGCGCTCGAGCAAAAACATTTGAAGAAGCTCAACAGGAGTATTCACGGGCAGGGTCTTGTAAGCATACTCGACCACAAGCTTTCCGACATAGGCTCAAGCAACGATTCAGCAGTATATTGGATTGGAGAATGCGGTTTTGACGCATTCACGTATTCACCGTATCCCGGAAACATAGCCGAGACCATAAAATCTGCGGGAGAGTCCGGGCTTGGGGTGTTCACACTCTGCCTTATGAGCAACAGCGAAGCCAAGTGGATTCAGAAGGAGACGGTGTTTGACAAGAACCCCTTGTTTTTGCAGGTCGCCGAAATTGTGGCGTACGCGGGAGGGGAGGGTATAGTTGTTGGCGCAGCCGGAAGCGTGACGAAAGACGATGTTAAAGTCCTGCGGGACACGACGGGAGAGGATATGATATACCTGCATCCGGGGATTGGCGCGCAGGGAGGCGACCTTGAAGGTATAATCTCGCTGCCGGGGAACGTTTTGGTGAACGTCGGACGGGACATCATCTATTCAGAAGACGCATCCAAAAAATGCGGTGAATACAACCTGAAGATAAACAATATTTTGAAGCAGTAAAAATTTTTCTGAATCTACTTTTAAGCAAGACTTGCATTATTATAATTCAGTTGAGGTGGTTTGAGTTAAAATCGATTACACGCCAGTGTACGTCGGCTTTGGACTGGGTTTGGCGGCGCTCGTCTGGCTTAAGCTGAAGAAGACTAAGCCTTGGGTTGAGCCTAAAGACATCACCTACGACCCTTGCGAGAAAAAGATTTTTTTGGATATAGAGAACAAGTCGAAGGAGCCGGTCTACGTCAAGCCAGCCATCAGAAAGATTGTGTTCGCGTCGCCATCAGAATGGCGTGACGACAAGACTAATCTTACCTACATGAGCGGCTCGAGGAATAGCGTCATCAAGAATTTTGAATTGATTGGAGAGTACGCAAGCCCCATCAGGATTGAGAGGGGAGAGCGCAAGAGAATCGAGTATCCAGTCAGGTGGGATGCTGGAATAGACTTTTTTGACAACATCAGGGTCGACTGCAAGTGCGGCAACGACCCGAAAAAACTGGAGGGAACCGCCTGTAACACGCTCCAGGTGAAGCCTCAGGCAAAGGATTTAAAGATTTCGGATGAAAAACCCTTGAAACTTACTCCCATTGAAGAGGGGGGTGACGGCGAAGTCATAAGTTTTGAGGTGAGGAAGACCAGCATGCCTGTTGAGGCAAAGTGTTCCGGATGCGGCGTTGAAAAATGGCTTCACTGGGTAGTTTCCGACATGCACTTGTGCGACGAATGCGGGAGCATATTCCTGGGTAAGAGGGATGAGCCGGCTCTTGAAGAAGACGTTTTGGACGAGGAAGTGGATTTTGAGCTTGTGCTCGACGTTGACGGCAAAAACATAATGTTGAATGACCGGCAGTCGGATATACTCGACCTTTTGGATGTTGAAGACCAGTTGACTTCAAAACAGATTGCCGAGAAGATAGGATGCTCTCATGCGACGGTGGGAAAGGAGTTGAGGAACCTTAACAGGCTTGGAATCGTCGACAGGGTGAAGGTGCGGAACAAGTTCAAGTACTTCAGCCTGAGGGACCGGGACAAGATAATGATTTATGACGAAGAGCTTGTTGACGAGGAAAACAGCATGTGGACTTAGAGTCCGCCAAATATTTTTCTAGCATCACTGAACCTTTCCTTGACTGATTTCCCAAGCAGTTGCTCATGGTATTTCGTGTCGCCGACATAATCCTGTATGTCTGAGACGCCCACTCCCAGAAGACTTGCCGCCTGGCTTACGGATATTCCCTGAGTGTATAGCCTAGTCCCTATCTTGACCCGCGCCTTTTCCACCAGGCTGTTTTGGAATAGTCCGTTGTCCGCGTCAAATTTTTCGATGAGGGATAATGCGCCGTCCAAATCCCCTTTTCCGATTAAGTCGGCAAGTTTTTCCGAAAGAGGCCGCACCTTCTCCTTGAAATGGATTTTATTGTATATCTTGTGGGTGCAGTAGGTTATGAGGGATAGTTTTAGGTCATGCTGGCTTTGGCTTAACGCCGCCCTGTCGGAGTATGCTCCCGCAAGCTCCCTAAGCCTTAGTCCGTCTAATTTTTCAACCGCGCTTGTGACGTCGGATATTTCGCTCATTTTCCGGCCCTCCAGCCGAACTTCTCTTTCACAATGTTATACGCCGCCTCAGGGGGTATCACGCCGTCTTCGGTTATTATCCGGGTGACATGCTCTTTCGGCACGACGTCAAACGCGGGATTGAACACATTAACCCCCTCAATTTCCACCAGCTCCTTTGGATCCCGCTCCTCTATTTCCACCCCAACCCCGTATAAGCTTTGGGGGCTGAACTTGATTGTGCCTGTCGCAACATTGAAGTCGACTTCCTCCGCGTTGGCAATCAATGCGACCTGGCTTGTCCCAATCTTGTTGACGACGTCCCCATTCGTGTATACAGTGTCCGCGCCAACCATCACCATGTCCACGTTCTTTTCCTTCATGCAGTAATTGACCGCGGAGTCTGGAATCAATGTTACGGGTATCCCAAGATTTCTGACGGCCTTCGCAGTCAGATAACCCTGGTTTCTGGGGCGGGTTTCCGTCGCGTAAACCTCGAATTTTTTGCCGGCGTTTTTCGCGTATTCGAAGACTTTGACGACCGTGTCGCTGTTGCAGTGTGTGAGGATGATGTCGCCGTTTTTTATCAAGCGGGAGCCGTACCTTCCGATTTTCTCGACCGAATCTTCCTGAAGTTTTATGAAATCCTGGATGGTTTTTGCGGCAATAGAATTGTCTTTTGACTGGTTTAACGCGAAAAGACAGTATTCGACCGCGTTCGGCAGGCTTACCGCCGTGGGCCTCGCATTCTTGAGTATTTCACCCGACGCCTCGACTTCCCTGAAGCTTTTGCCCGCCTCCACTTCCTCCAAAAGCGCGCTGGCCGCCGCAAGCCCTATGTCGAGGGCCCCCCGGATTTCCATGCTGGTGATTTTTTCGGCGACGTCTTTGACAGTCATGTTAAAGGATTAAGAGGTGAAACTTAAAACCTGTTTTTCAGTCTTTCATTACGCTGTAGCTTTCAGCCTCGCTTGGGAAAGAACCGTCCCTGACTTTTTTTATGTATTGCTTCACGCACGCGTTCGGGCTGGAACGGTCCCAGCCGGAGCCCAGGAATTTCGGGGGCCTTCCTTTCGGGAACTTCGAGAAGTCGGTCCAGCCGACAAGGTCGTCCAGGACCAGAACTTGTCCGTCAGCATGGGGTCCGGCGCCGATCCCGATTGTTGGAACCGAAACGGTTTCAGTGATCTTTTTGGTTACGTTCATGTCGGCAAGCTCGACGACAATCGAGAATACACCAGCCTCCTCGAGCGCGCGGGCGTCGGCCAAAAGCCGTTCAAGCTCGCCCCTGCTTTTTCCTTCAACAACATGCTTCAAGTCAGTCTGGGGAGTGTGGGCG
>DSAL01000093.1 GCA_011380095.1 Candidatus Altarchaeales archaeon | reverse complement strand
TCGTAGAGGAATTGTCCGAACGGCGTTATCATGGATTCTTGCTGTATGAATATCGAGGGATAGCCGAACCTGGCCGTGAATTCGAGGGGGTAGACGCCGTTGTTGTTGACTATGCAGTTTATGTCCATGTAGCCGACATAGTTTTCTTCCGCAAGCTTCGCCCCCATCTTGGCGAGGGTTGCGTTGAAAAGCGTGTTGGGCTGGCTCCAGAACATGCTCGTCCCCATCTCGCCGGTTGCCGGGCCGATGTTTCCGGGGAATAGTTTCTTGTGCTCGAAGTTGACGTTGATTGGCGTTATGAATTCTTTTCCGTTGAAGAACGCGCCGACTGCGACTTCGACACCAGTGATTTTTTTTTGCAGCTGGAATTCCTTGATTTTCTCGGACCATACGTTCTTGTAGTGGCCGAGGACTTGTATGACGTCGCGCCCGTTGTCTTCCTCGCCGACGTAGAGTAGTTGTTTTCTGTTTTGGGCTTCTCCGCTTGGCTTTATCACATACTTGTTGGGGTGTTCGGTCACATAGTTTATGGCGTCGTCGAAGGACGTGAAGTTTTGCTGGGGTATGATTGAGACGCCTACTTTTTTCAGCTCGTTTTGGCCGAACGCGCGGTCGTCTTCGAGCTTGTCTGTGTAGGGCGAGCCTCCCACGACGTTTTTTCCTTCTTCACGCAGTTTTTTCGCGATGGTCCCCATCCCGAGGACGTCGTCGAACACTATAACGTCGGCCCAGGCGACTTCTGGCTCCCACGATTCTACTTTGGGTATGAATCCGTCGGCAATGTCTTTTTCCTCCGGGTTTTGGATGTAGTATTTTACGTTGTGGCCTTCTTTTTGTATCTGCCAGGCGCTGTCTGCGATTAAGGCGTCCGGGGAGATGAAGAGGAAGTTTTTCTGCTCCATTTTCTCGTCTTTTTTTATTCAATTGTTTTTCTTGTTCTTAAGTCGTTTTGCGTAGATTATCTTGTGGTCTCCATCGTGGAAGTAGTCGCTGACGACCGCCGTTTTCATGAAACCTTTTTTTTGGTAGAGTTTTCTCGCCGGCAGGTATTCTTTGGAGGAGGACGTGTATAGGTATAGCATCCTGCACTTGTTTTTCCTCAATTTTTTTTCAGTGTGTTCGAGCAGGTGTGTTGCGACGCCGTTTCGCTTGTATTTGTCTGCGACGAAAAGCATGTGTATTTCATATGTTTTTTCGCCGACGTCCGTGCCGTAGCATAGGAATCCGGCGAACTTCCCGTCCGCATTGCATATCAGCGTCTTGAATGTTTCGCCGTCGGGGTATTGAAAGTGGTCTTTGATTAGTTTGAGCGTGTCTTTGACTTCAAGCTGGTTGAAGAAGCTGCTTTCCCGAAGTATTTGGCGGATTTTCGGGATGTCGTCGGCGACTAGCTCCCTTGCCTCGTAGTTGCGTCCGGTAAAATCGTTTATCACTTGTTTTTTCGACATTTAATCGTGCACTCTCCCGTCGAGTGTGGCTTTAGAATCAGTGAAGCCTATCAAACCCCTTTTTTACGCGATTGTTTTTACGCTAGACCCTCCATCGTCCAGGATTTGGACGCTAGGAAAAAAAAGTGTATTACCGTAATTCGCAATTCCAGAATAAAAACCTTTGTTTTCAGGCTTGTTTTCTCGCCTGGTTCTTGAAGAGTTCCATGAATTCCTGGAGTTCTTCGTCTGTCTCCTTCAGGTCTTTGATGTCTTCTTTCAGAAGGCTTATGGACTCGTGCAGTTCCATGTGGAGTGTGTGCAGGCCGTTGATGTTCTGCTTCAAAAGCTTGTTTTCCGCCCTCATAGCCCTCATGTGAACGAGGATGAAGATGAAGATTATAAGCTCGAGTATTAGGGCTGCCGCTTCAAGTGATGCGGTCAATCCTTCGGGGATTGTCGTTTCCATCCTGTTTAAGATATTTCAGGTGAGGATAATAAAGGGGAGGGCTAGCTTGGAATCCGCCAGCACTCCATTGTGTTTTAGGGCGGCTTATTCTGCAGGCGGGATTAGGCCGGTGCACCGCCAGTTTATTTCAGCCGTCTGGCTTTCTTCGCTCACGACGCAGGCTGGCGCGCACCCCGGCTTTTCAACGTCCAGATCTATCCACCAGGTTCCGGTGTTTTCATTGTAGAATACAACGTCGCCAAGCGGCCCTTCAGCAATACAGTCGCTGTTTTCCGCGATTTCATATGCCTTTTGTATTGTTATTTTTTCGCCCGTGGAAAGCTTCTTGTTCGCGCATTGTCCGTCAACGCAGGCGCAGTCTTCGGGAGTGTATGCCGCCTGGTTGTCGTACATCATGGTGCAGACTTCCGGGCTCTCGTAGTTTTCCCTGTAAATCAGGTTTATGCACACGTGGGGGTGGCAGTCTGACGGGAGAGGTATGCAGTCCGCGTCCGTTTCACAGGCGAGTTCGTCCATGCCGGGGCATGACTCCTCCCAGATTCTCAGGCATTTTTGTTTTGTCTCGCACCAGCTGTAGCCTGCCGAAGGTATGCATCCGTGCTCGTCCCTGTCGCCTCCGAGAAGGGGTTCTGTTGTCGTGGTTGCCGGGGCTTGGATAATGGTGGTAGTGGTTTCCGCCTTTATCGTGGTCGTGGTTGCCGTGTCTTCTCCGCCTCCAATGCATCCTGCTAAAAGCATTGACGCAATGATTAGTAGTGCCAGTATTTTTTTCATTCTTAGTCTGCCTCAAGGTTTTTGATAGATATTTCCTGCTGGACGTATAAAAAGCAGGCGTGGTTTCTTCGTTTTCCGCCGAAACATCTAGTTCAAGAGTGTTATCGAAAGGTTTAGTATTGTGGCGAAACTCACCCAGGCGAGGTAAGGTAGTAGTAGGTATGCCGCTTTTTCCGATGTTTTTTTGAACTGTATTATTGTTAACGCAATTGCGAGCCAGAGGGGTATTATCACGACTATTCCTGCAAGAGGCGACTTCATGCCGAAGAACGCGAAACTCCAAAGGGTGTTCAGTATCAGTTGGACTGCGAATATTGCGACGCCTTTCTTTACCTCCTCGTCTTTGAATCCGTTCCGCAGTACAAGGTAAAGCGAGGTTCCCATCATTAGGTAGAGTAGTGTCCAGATGGGTCCGAAAACCCAGTTGGGCGGATTGAACGACGGCTTGTTCAACTCGACATACCATGCGGAGACTGACTGTGCTGTTGCGATTGAGCCGAGTAATCCGGCGCTTAGGCAGAGTATGATGCATCCCGCGAGTTTTAGAACGTCTTTCTTTTCCATCCAAGTAACTTATTTATATCTTATAGTTAAATGGTTATGTGTAGGGTTTTTTGACGTGGCTAATGCTTTTGACTTGTTTGGAGTAATGTTTTCCGGCGGAATGCTGTTTATGGTGTTGACTTTCATACTATGGATGGTGATGGCGTTTTTTATTGTTGTTGGAATTGCTTTTTGGATTTGGATTATGCTTGATTGCATTAGAAGGGATTTCCCAGACCAAAACCACAAGCTGATTTGGGTTTTGGTAGTATGGTTTGGCGGTTTCGTCGGCGCCGTAATATATTATTTCATGGTGAAGCGTCGTGGGTAGGAGGAGTGTTTTTCTGGTACTGGCTTTGCTTTTGTTTTCAACAACCGTTTTTGCCGAAGATGACGGCGGGTTTTTCTCCAGCCTGATTTCAGGTTTTAAAAAGATTTTGGGAATGCTTTTCGGAGGCGGAGGCGACGGGGGTGCGACTACTGCCGCCCCCTTCTGTCAGAAGCCTTATTTCGAGTTTAGTCCCGGCGAATGCTGTTTGGACTTGGACGAAAACAGGGTTTGCGACAGCCAGCAGACTACTACGACTGTGAGGCAGACTACCACTTTAGCGCCGGCGACAACTTCCGCCCCGACAACTACTACAGTCAAAATCACTACGACCACGCTGTCTAAAATCAAGTGCAGGGTGAACAGCGACTGCGGAGAGTATCATGAAGAGAAGGTGTGTTATAATGAAGACGTCTACATCCAGCGGGTGAGCTACACCTGCCGGAATCCGGGAACAGTAGAGTCTGAATGCATTGAAAAAAGGATTTTTGAAGGCCAAAGCGCATGGACGCCCCCCTCTCCGCACAAGACTTGCGGTTCAAGAGGTTGTAAAGACGGCGAATGCCTTTAGATTAAACGGGTTGGAGTATGAGTCTGGGGGTTGAGGCTTTGGCGGGTTTCATCGGGGATTATGCCAGCGTCCTGCCGGCCGAAATTATGGCTGGCAACGTTTTCGCGATATCAATCGCGCTGATGATATTCTACATCATCTTTTATTTCATAAACAAGCTGGCGGAACTGATAGTATTTTTCCTGAAAAAGATTTTCCTGCTCACGATAGTGACCGTCGCATTCGTACAGTTTCTTGCGGCATTCGGCGGCAAGGTTGGCGCCGAAGGCTTCACAAACGACACTATAATATTCGGGGCTGCCGGGATAATCGCAGGGGTCGCTGCCTTTGTCATAGCGTTTTACGCGGCATTCAGCTCCCTCAAGGACCTGCATCATGAGAGAACGAGTGGTGAAGCGTCCTTGCGGGAGAAGAAGGTTGAAAAGCCGGTTCTTTCGGAGAAGCCTGAGGAAAAGAGTTTCTTCGATGTTTTGAGCGTCTCAAAACTAAAGGACGAGAAGAATCTGGGTGCGGTCTTGACTTATCTCGTAATAGCCGAATTCGGGGTTTTTTCATCTAAAACCATTTCAGCGCCGAACGTTAGCGTCGGCATGGGATTTTTCATCGTATTCATGATTGCCGGACTCGCGTTCATACACCAAAGCTATAGGAATTACATCACGGGCTTAAGGCACCTTGCGGTAGCGTTGGTGGCGGGCGGAATACTTTCGATAATATTAGGGCATTTTTGGGCTGGATTCCCGCTTGAAACACTCTTGTCTTACGGCTATTTCGCGACAGACTCGCTTGTCGCACTTGTTACAGGAATCGCGGTCAGCCTGTTCATGGGAAGCAAAAACTAGAGTTTTGCATGTGGCCGCGTTTGCAGTCTTTTCCTGAGCGTCTCGCGCATGCCGGCCTCAAGCTCCCTTGCGTTCGCGTCCATCCGCTCCCGCATCCTTTGTTTCGCGAAATCCATGATGAAGTCACGCTGGCTTTGTGAGAGGCGTTCTATCCCAAGTTCCGCGACCTTGTCGAATGGCTCCCCAACCTCAAGCATTAACGCCGCCGCCATTGTGACGGACCTTCCGAAACCGTGCCTGCATTGTAGGAGGGTTTTCCTGGTTTTTCGCAAATGCATGTAGTCAAAAAATTGTTTGAGCTGAAATGCTGACGGTTTTTCCTCGTCCGCTATCGGAATTTCTTGGACGTCTATTCCAGCATCAGCTAGTTTGTTTTTCATCGAGTTTGATATCTTTTCAAAAGAGATTATAGAGTTTATCCCCAAGCCTGCGAGAGTTTCAACGTGCGCCGGACGATGAGGCATTCCTGAAGTCCAGACCATGGGCGTTACCTGCTGGAGTCTTGCAGGGTTTTGGGAGTCCTCGCACTCACGCCGCCATCTGCCGACGCTCTTCAAAATCTTTGAGTGGCGGAGGTTCGGATTGTATCGGTGTTTTGCGTGTACTTGGAGTATGAGGTCTCCCAACTCTTTCGACGCCCCCGATTCCCCACCTACCGCACGGACCTGGCCGTCTTCGCCACGCTCCAGTGCTACGAGGATGTCGGGCCGGTCCATGGTTATCATGCTGTTTTTACCGAACTTGTCTTGGAGTGTTATTTCTTCAAGCACTCCGCCTGCGCGAAGTGTCGTGAAAATCTTGCGTCTCCGCCCCGCGCCGCCAACACCTACTGCTACAACCCGGCCGTGAGGCTTTGCCTCCTGAAGGACTTCCTGCGTCAGGTATATGTTTTTGACTATCGCGCCTCCCGAGCCGACCTCGTCCAAGACAAGGATTAGCGGACGCTCCCCCAGGTCCTTGATTTTTGGTAGCAAATATTCTTTCAGAACCGCCTTCTTTACATCTTGGGTGTCGGCCAAAACCCCCATCCTTGTTTTGCCGTCATCAGTTGAGACTTCCCCGAGGGGTATTTCAACGTAGGCTGGCGTCTGGTCGAGCCTGCCGTCGGCATCAGCAAGCCGGCGTATATAGTCGTTTAGGGGTTTGGCTCCGCGCAGTGGGACGACCACGATGTCGGGCTTCAGTTTGATGACTAGTTCTTCCGCAGTCCTAATCCCCCGGTAGAATTCAATCAGGTTCGGGTCTTCCGGATTCATCGGAAAAGTATTAGATTTTCACGCCTATTAGTCCGGCCGCCAGCCCCGCAAGAAGCAGTGGGAGCGCGGGAATGCAGCAGCATCCTTTTTGCATTGGGTCCGGCATGTCGTATCCCGCCTCAACATTCCATGATGGCTCCGCGTTGTTGGGCAAAAGGTATGGCGGGTCGGCTTGTTTTCCGGTTGGCGTGAGCTTGAAATCGTGGACGTCCATGTAGCCGGTTCCCTGCGGTGTCGAATAGTATTTCTGCAGGTATTGCTCGGTTTTTATAGTGTATGACTGGCCTGAATAGTCCTGTGATTTCGGCGTCACCGTGATTGTGGCGTCAACGTCTTCGGGAAGCGGGTGCAGGTACAGGAGGCCTTCCCTCACTTCCGTAGTGTACGAGTAGTCTTTCCCCTTCCACGGGTTGTTGTAGTGTACGCTGACGGTGTAGAGTCTGACTGGCGTGTCGCCGACTTTTATGAACGCGTCGGGAATGTATTGCGCCATCGTGCGTTTGGGGCGCTGGTAGTTTGTGGCCTTGCCGATTTCCTCGCCCTTGTCGTACTCCATTCTCGTGACGTTGCCGACGAGGCCGTAGTCGACAAAGTATTCGCCGACGTCGTATCTTGAGTTTTTAGGATTGTTGTCGAAGTATGGTTCGACCGGGTCCCGTTTCTTGTTGCCCTCGTTCTTGTCGGCGAAGAATCCGTGGTTTATCATTATCTGGTCTATTGAGGCGGAATGCTGTGGATATTCTTTCTTGAATTCAAGGTAGTAGTCATAGAATGTCGGTCGTTTGACTTTCAGTATCTTCCACATGGAGCGTATTGGTATTTCGACTGTGTCGCCGTCGTCGGCGTTCTTGTCGTAAAAGTCCCATAGTATTCCGGCGACCGCCAGTTCCTCCGCATTCCCCCTCCACCCCCACGCCTTGAGGTTGTTTTCAAGGCTTCCGAAGCTGGCGTATATTTCGGGGGGTTGGAGTTCCGGGTCGTTTGAATAGTCGCTAATCACCATGGCCATGAACTCGGCGAATCCTTCAGTATAGGAGTCGGCGGTATTCGAGTTTATGTATCCGCCGTGGTTGGTGTCGTTGGCAATCCGTATGGTCTCCCCCTTCCACTGTGAAAACATGAGGTGGTGTGCGAACTCGTGGTATTCCCTGTTTTTGGGCCTGTTTGTCGAACCGTATGCCGAGTCTTTTAAGTCTATCCCGATTGTGGCGCTCGAGCGGGAGTACCATGTCCCGTCGTCTCCAAAGATTAGGACGTCGACCGGAAGCTTGTAGTCCACGTCGGCCTGCAGGATTACGATTGTAAAGTCGACGGCTTCGGCGGTGTGGCGGTAGATTGGCGCAGTATGGTAGTAGTTTGTTAGGTGTGAAGAGCCTTTGTATTCCACATCGTCTTTTGTGAAGGTTAACGTGTTCGCGGCGACGCCCTTTAGGTTGGCGTCAAAATCCATGTTTTTCACCAGGTCCGCGTCTTTTTTGACCTTGAACTTCATTTCAAGATCAAGTGGATTTCTATCTCCTCGCTCTATGACCCTGAAGTAGTTTTTCCCGTCGCGCTCATAATGGTATGTGAAAGTGACCTTCAGTTCCGGCGGGTCTTTTTCGTTGGGATATATTTTCGGGATGTTTATAGCATACTTCCCGTCCTCGTCGGTGAAGCCGGTATAGTCTTTCCCGTCAAATGTCGCAGTCACCTTCATGTAGGGCATCGGATGATTGTGTCCGTCAGTCACGACGCCGGACACGTTAAGCTGGGGCTCGCACAGTTTAAGCTCGTCAGCGTGCTTGAATAGCGTTTGGGCTATGTGGATGCTGTTGTCGTCTTCGTCGGGAGAGCTTACTATGAACAGGTATTCGCCGCACGTCCAGGCCACGGTTCCGTGGGATTCAAGGCATATATCGTTTTCATTGACATTCGTTTCAAGGATTTGTCCGATATAGACTGCGATCATTCGAACCCATTTGAGCACGAATCCGACGGTTCCGCCGGCGTCGCATATTTTCTCGCCCTCGGACATTATTATCGCGTCATAGCCTTGGAATGTCGTCCTTCTAAGCCCGTTCTCCTCAAGCACGTCCAGGCCGCTCCTGGCTTGTTCTTCCGTGACTACGGCGATGAATGCGCCGTCAACTTCCGCCTCCTGCCCGTACATGTTGACGCCAAAAGTTTTTCCACGGTATTCGGCGTCGCTTGACGTGAAAACCTGCGCCGGCCAGCCCATGTCTTTCGCAGTCCTGGTCAGCGCAAGCTTCGCCTTCTCCTTCGGGTCTGAGGGCGTCTCCTGCGCAAGCGTGAAAGCAGTTAGGATGAGGATGATTGTTAGGACTGCACTAGTTTTCGCGGGCTTCATCTTTAACGTATTCAATAGTTTTATTTATTCAAGGGTCTTGGTTAAATAGTTTAGTAGGTGTTCACGTCCCAGTCGGGATTGCTGTAAACCCACCTGCACAAGTCCGAGAAATCCTCTCCGAGAGTGTCGCACGCTGCGGGCGTTCCCGCGGATATCGCGTATCCGGCATAACAGTAGGATTTGCCGTAATCGTCATATATCTTACCGCATTCCGAAAGGCCGTCCAGGGACTGGCCGACCAGTTGATAGCACTTGTACCTCATATTTGAAGTCCCGATTTCACCGCACATAAGAGGGTCTTGCGCGTCCAACGCCTCCATCATAATCTTCCCCTCCCCGATTATTGAGAACAAGTCTCCGAATCCAGCGCCTGAACCTCCGCCGCCCCCGCCGCAGCAAAAGCAGCATCCGCAAAAGAATACTGATGTGAGGAGTGCGATAAGAGCTTTCAT
>DSAL01000023.1 GCA_011380095.1 Candidatus Altarchaeales archaeon | reverse complement strand
TAAAAATATGACTTATTTTATTTCAAGAAACATACGTCAAAAAACTAAGTCAAGTAAGTCATAAAAGTAAGTCAAATAAGTCACTGGTGACTTACCTGTGAATTAATTTACTTGTACGCTGATTAATCTCAGAAAAATGCTTGTCGGAATCGACGACACAGACTCAAAGCACGGAATGTGCACGACGTATCTAGCATCTAGGATAATCAAAGATTTCAATCTAAAGACAACCCCGAGACTAATCAGACTAAACCCAAACATCCCCTACAAGACTCGGGGCAACGGCGCAGTCTCATTCAGGATTCCAAAAAAATCACAAGACGATGTCATTGAATATGTTGAAAAATTCTCGCACAAAAAAGAAGATGGCACTAATCCCGGAATCGCATTCCTCAAAAAAGAATCCGACTCAAAAAAACTACATCCATTCTACAAAACCTGCCTGTCCGAACACGTTGAAATAGAGTCCGCACAAAAACTCGCAGACAAAATCGGGGCTGAACTTGTGAAATTCAACAACGGCCGCGGCATTGTCGGCGCGCTCGCCTCAATAGGAGCGCGTCTCGACTTGAAGACGTTTGAATTGATTGCATATCGCGGAAAAGATGCGGGCGGAAAAAGAAAAGTCGATGAGGAATCCGTTTTTTCAATGGACAAAAAGTTTTTCCCGAAAGTCTTTGACACGCTTGACGTGAAACGGAAGAAAATACTTTTCTGCCCCCGAGGGGCAGACCCTGTTTTTTGCGGGATACGGGGCGTTTCAAAAAAAACAGTCGAAGACGCCTGGAAAATTATAATACCGCTCGAGGAGATTGAGATGGTGCAGGTTTTTGAAACGAACCAGGCGACAGACGCCCACTATGCGCCCAAAAAAATATCGCAACTCAAGCCGTACGACAGCGTGAAGCTTAAAGGATTCGTCGAAGCAAACCCGGAACGTATTGAAGGAGGCCATGTCGTATTCAAAATCAAAGATGAAACCGGCAGTATAGACTGCGGGGCGTACAAGCCGACAATGGATTTCAGAAACACGATTTCAAAACTCCTGCAGGGTGATGTGGTTGAAGTGTTTGGCGGGTTTAGCAGGTATGTCGACACGCTAAATCTTGAGAAAATTCACGTGAAAAAAATCGCGCAAGAAAAACTGTCGCACGCGCCAACTTGCTGCGGGAAGAAAATGACGTCCGCTGGAAAAGAAAAGGGCTTCAAATGCAGGGCTTGCGGGAAAAAAGCATTAAAACCCGTCTTAACGCAGGTTAGGCGGGATATTTCGCCAGGATGGTTTGAGGTTGGGGCTGGCGCGAGAAGGCATCTTGCAAGGCCTCTTATTCTTGACGGGCTCACTTCGCCTTGAAGTCCACGCAGATTCTTGATAATGCCGGACTAAAGCTTCCGCAAATCACTGATTCTAAAATAACTGGTTTGCAGCCGAGTTTTTCGCACAGTTCTTTGACTTCTTTTTCGGCGTCGTCTGTCGTTTCTTGGAACGTGTAGTAATGTATCACCCCCGATGGCGTGAGCGCTTTGACTGCGACGTCCAAGAAATCTTTTCCGTCTTTCGGGAGAGGCATCATTATCCTGTCAAACTTTCCGAGTTTTGGAGTCTCAGTCTTCGCGTCTCCTTCCACAACCTTCACATCGACCTTGTTTAGCTTCACGTTCTCACACATGTACTTTACGGCGTCAGGATTCAATTCCACTGCAGTGACTTCAACTTTTTTATTTTTCGCGGCGAGTATCGCGAATGGCCCTACTCCAGCAAACAATACGAGCACTCTTTCACCGTCCTCTATTTTTGAAATGACACGCTCCCGTTCCGCCCCGCTTCTCGGGCTGAAATACGCTTTTTCAATGTCGAGCTTGTAACGGCATCCGGACTCCTTGTGTATTGTCTCCGTTTTCTTTTCGCCCGCGATTACACGGACTTTCCTTGTTCGGTATTCAGTTTCTACTGCAGTTTCTTTGACTGCAACCGTCTTGATGCTTGGATGAACTTTCAGCAAAGCTTGCCCAACCTGTTTTTCATATCCCCTGATTTCCTCTGGAATCTCGATTATCGCGATGTCTCCTATCACGTCAAACGAGCTTGGAATGAAATCTTGGAGTTCCGGCGGGATTATTTTTGAAAGAAAATCTTTCAGCGACTTCTCCCGCACATCCACTACGGCCCCCTCACGCTCCACAACATCAAATCCAGAAAGTTTCCCGCCCGATGTTATCGGAAAATAAACGTATTCCCCCTCACGTTCAGTCTTTCTTCCGCAATCGAGCAGTCCACGCTCTAAAAGCGTTTTCCTCGACCGTTCAGCCTCCCGTCTTTTTATTTTCGCGTACTCTCCCATACCTGTTATTTTAAACTTCCAGTCAATTTATACTGAAATGCTTCGTGTCGGAACCGCCGGAATACCCAAATCCTGCCCAAAACAGGATAGCGCCGAAGCAGTCGGCTTTGTCAAGGAAATCGGCCTTGACGCAATGGAGCTCGAGTTTGTCCGCGGCGTCAATATGAGCATTGAAAAGGCCGCTCAAGTAAAGCGTGAGGCTATAAAGCATGGTGTTTGGCTGAGCGTCCACGCGCCCTACTACATCAATCTTGCTTCAATGGAAAAGGACAAGGCGTTGGCGAGCGCCGGGCGGATTATTCAAAGCGCTAGAGTCGGTTTTGAGGCTGGAGCCAAGATTGTGGTCTTCCACCCCGGCTATTATTCCGGTAGAAGCCGCGGAGAGGCGCACGAGATAATCTCGAATGCATGCTTGAAAATCAAAGACACGCTTGACGCTGAAGAAGTTGACATACTCTTGGGGCCTGAAACAACCGGCAGGATAAAACAGTACGGTTCGGTCGAAGAGCTCGCGGACTTGGCGCAAGAGGTTGAAGGAATATCCCCTGTAATCGACTGGTGTCATCTTCATGCAAGAACCCATGGCGGGCTGACTTCCCCCAAAACAGTTTTTGAGGCGGTGGACGCAATCAGCAACTCAACCAACCTCAAAAATTTTCACATGCATTTTTCAGGCGTCGAATACGGTGTTGGCGGGGAGAAAAAGCACCTCCCCCTATCATCAAACGAGCCGGATTACGGGATGGTCGGCAAAGCCCTTTTGGATTGTGGGGTTGACGCGACATTGATTTGCGAGTCCCCTCTGTTGGAGGCCGACGCACTACGCTTCAAGAAAATGATTTCCGGATTTAATGTTCAAGGAAATGATTTCTGAGTAAAACATACATGTGGACTCCAAAGACTGCGCCTAAAGAGTCTAAAAGCACGTCCCACAGTGACGCTGTTCTTCCCGGAATGAAATGCTGGTGTAGTTCGTCGCTTATCCCATAGGCTGTTGAGAAGACTATCGCTGAACTCTTGTATCTCCTGGAAATTTTCATGAATACTGGAGTTGCGAGAAAGCCGAGCGCCATGTATTCCAAAATATGGAGGATGCTGCAAACATTCATCCAAGAAATTTCTTCGGGGATTACGCTTTGGTGGGACATCCAGAATATCAGCGCGAGGTAGGATGCAAGAATTGTCGAGGATATTTTCAGGTTTTCTTCAAGGAGTCTAAAGATTTTCTTCATCCAAGGCCTCCCTGATTTTCCCGCTGCTGTTGTACCTGCCCTCCCAGTGTTTTTCAATCTTCACGACCTTCGCCTTCAGCCCGGCTTCACGTATCTCCTCCTGCAGTTTTTGAATGTCATATTCCTGGTCGAATCCGACTGTCAGCACGTCCGGGTCGACTTTTCGAAGAGTATTCAAACGGTCTTCATCACCTCCAACCACGACATCATCAACGATTCTCAGGGCTTTCAGGACGTGCCTTCTGTGTTCCTGAGGCACACAATCCCTTCCCTTAACCTTTTTCACAGTCTTGTCTGTTGCAAGTATGACCACCAGCTGGTCTCCAAGCCTCCTCGACTCCTCAAGGTATAGGAGGTGTCCTGGGTGTATTATCTCGAAAACGCCCGTAGCCGCCACCAAAACCATTTTAAATCCTCTTTTTAATTAGTGTGTAATATAAGTGTTCCATACTAATATTATTGTCTAAAAAAATGGAGTTCAATCTGACTTTAAAGTCTCTTCAGGCACAGCGGTATGTCCTGCCGAAAGGAAATATAAACATCAACAACAACAGTACTGTCACAGACGTTTCAGGCGGAGGAGACGCGCTCACAGTATCATTCGTTTTCACAAGCACCTACGAGCCGAATGTCGGTTTGATAAGGATTGAGGGCGACTTGGACTACCGGGACGGGCGGGAAGTCATTGAAAAGGCGCTTGAAAAATGGCGCGAGTCCGGCGAGAAAAACCTTCCCAAAGACTTGGCGGAAAGACTCCACAACAACATAATCAACAACTGCCTTGTAGAAGCGAGCGTTCTTGCAAGAGACATAAGGCTTCCACTCCCACTGCCTTCCCCCAAAGTGAAGTTCGACGAGGAGAAGCCGGACACCGACGCGTACATAAGGTGAATTCCGCATGGCATTGGATCAGGCTACGATTGAGGGAGAAGATTTTATCGGTCTTATGGGCGTTGCAACAGACAAGTACGCCATAGTCTCACCGAAATTCAGGAATGCGTCCGCCCTCGAAGTCCCCGTATTCCAAGACCTCGTCTACGGAACCCACCTGATAGGGATATTCTGCTGCGGGAATTCAAGCGGTATTCTAATGCCCTACTTTACGACGGAAAACGAGGTTTCACGCATCCGGAAAAAGCTCGAGCCACTGGGCGTTTCAGTCGGGATTGTGGAAGACCACTATACCTCAATCGGAAATCTTGTAGCGGTCAACGACAACTGCGCGATTGCAAGCCCGCTCGTCAAAAACCTAGAACTTATTTCAGACGTACTGGATGTTGAAGTAGTCTGCATGGACGTGGAAGGGCATCTTGAAGTCGGCTCGTGCATTGAGGCGACCAACAGGGGGTTTATCGCCCACCCCGACTGCGGAGAAATCCTCGACAACCTTAAAGACATGTTTGGCGTCGCCGGCAGGACAGGAACAGTCAACTACGGCGTCCCTTACGTTTCCACCGGGATTTTGGCGAACAGTTTCGGCGCGATAGTCGGCGGGAAAACCACGGGGATAGAGATGGGCAGGATTGACGAGGCGCTCGGATTCCTATAGGCCGGTTAAACCCGCATTCTTACATATTTAATATAATCTGCCGAGTAAATAGTTTCATTAAAATCACGTAAAATGCCTGGAAAACTTGATGAGATAAGCAAAGCTTTAGACGAGAAGCAGATAATCATAATCTCGATACCATCAAACGACTACCACCATCATGTATTGCAGTCGTTGAAGATAATATCGGAAAAATTCGATAAATCAGTCTTTGTAACAGTCAACAAGCCCTACATGGCCCTTTCCGAAGAGTTCAGGAAAAACGGGATTGACGAATCCAAATTCAGGTTCATAGACTGTATAACACAACTAGTGTCCGGCCCGGAATCCGAAAACTGCGTTTACGTCGACTCTCCAAGCGAGCTGACGGCGTTGTTTCGGGAAATCTCCAAGGCGATAAAAGACAACAATAGCGGTCTTATGGTATTTGACTCTGTCGCAACCCTTCCCGCCTACAACAAGACCGACCTCGTAGTCAGATTCCTCCACACTGTGATAGCCCAGTTGAATGTCGAAAAAGTCAAGGGGGTGTTTCCATTCCCAAGCGACGGACTGGAAGAAGTATTATCCAAAGACCTTGAAATGTTCTCGGACGAAGTAGTAGAGTTCGGAGAATCCAAGTGAACTAAACCCTCTCTCGCAGGCTCTTAACCCGCTCGACCCCCCCAACCTCGGCAATGATTTTCTCAACGCATTTTGGCACAAGACTCTGCCAGTCGCCGCCCAAAACCATCTTCTCCCGGACATGCCTTGCGATATGCCTGTCTCTCCCGTAAAACGGAACCTCTTCCACAGCAACTCCAGCCTCCTCAAAAATACGCTTCTCGTTAACGGAATTAGTGTAGAACACGTCAAACTCAATGTTATCCAAAACATGCCCAACCCACCTGTTATCGTCTCCGAAATCCGGAATGCCGACACACTCTACGGGAACGCCGGGCGTGAAACAGGATTCAATCATATTGCGCCTCTCCGAAAACGTGAACGGATTCTGAAAGCTCGCCGGCCTGTTCGAGGAACCAATTCCGACGACAATCTCGTCCTCACGCCCGGCAACATACCCAAGCATCTGCAAGTGTCCGTTGTGCAACGGCTGGAATCTTCCGATAACAAGCGCCCTCATCTTCGACCTCTTAATTAAATCCAAAAGCATTTAATATACCATGGAGGTCGGCCAGGTAATAGGCTCAACAACCCTTAGAAGCTTCCGATTCGTAATACGCGAGGGCATGGAGAAACACGTCAAACGCGACGAGTTCGTGACAGTCCCGGAATCCGTGACCGGAAAGACCATAATCGGGGCGGTTAAAGATATTGTAGTCTCAAACGAGCTTCTCCCAGACGAATTCAGCCGAGACCTGCGGATGAGCCAGATAATATTCGAAGACGGGGAATACCCGGTGCCAATAGTCAAAATACTTGGGATAGAAGGGCCGGAAGGCCTTGAACTCCCACGCCACGGAATCAAGCCGGGAACTCAAGTTTCGCTCGCCCAAGACGAAGACTTGAAGCGCCTACTCCACCAGGACCCGGAAAAGTCCGCGCTCATCGGACACCTTTCAACCAGGAATTCCGTGCCAGTCTACATGTCGATAAACGAGATGGTCTCCCGTCACATGGCGATACTCGCCATGACCGGCGCCGGAAAAAGTTACACCGCCGGGGTATTAATAGAGGAGTTGATGAAAAAAGGAGGCTCCATCGTAATGTTCGACCCCCACACGGAATACGTTAAGATGAGGCTTGAAAACTCGCAAGTCAAGGTATACGGCCTCGGCGACGGCACGGAAATACAGGTCGCCGCCTCAAGCCTCTCAACCTCAGACTACGCCTCCCTAATCCCGGATTTGACTAGTACCCAGCGAGACCTGTTGGACGAGGTAATCGGCATAGTCGACAAATTCTACGACAAATACGACATGAACACTCTCCTCGAAATACTCTCACTACTCTATGATCTAAAGAAAAACGGGAAGAAGGTTGACGAGGAAGCCATGGTATTCCCCCCAAACTACCTTAAGGCGATGACCAAAAAAGTAGGGTTGGCGACAATAGGAGCCCTCATGCGGAGGATAAAGAGAATAGAGCGGATGAACGTTTTCGGCATGGATGGAACTCCGCTTGAGGAAATAGCGTCACCAAACCGGCTGACAGTCATAAACCTTTCGGAATTCGACGAGCGCGTCAGCGAAATAGTAGTCTCGGTAGTCTGCAGGAAAATATTCAACAGCAGGAAACGCCACGTCCAAGACGGAAACGGCCTCGCAAACCCCCTTCTGGTAATGATTGAGGAAGCCCACAACTTCGCCCCCTCCTCATCAGAAGGAGAGCCGGCCATATCCCGGGCGATACTCAGAAAAATCGCGCGGGAAGGCCGTAAATTTGGCGTAGGTGTATGCCTGATATCGCAAAGGCCGAACAAGCTTGACGCAGACGTTTTAAGTCAATGCAACACCCAAATAATTATGAAGATAGTCAACCCGGCAGACCAAGAGCACATACGGCAAAGCGTGGAGGACGTGACCGAAGATATAGTAAACGACCTACCAAGCCTGTCAAGGGGCGAGGCCCTGATAGTTGGCTCGGCAATACGCCTGCCGGTTCCGACAAAAATAAGGCAAAGGGAAACCGAAGTCGGCGGACAGGACATAGACATAGTCGGAGCGTGGATGAAAAAATGAGGGATTTAAAAGAAATACGCTTGGAGATAGACAAGACGGACGGCGCAATACTCGGGCTTTTGGAGAAAAGACTGAGGCTCGCCAAAAAAATGGGGGAAGTCAAGCGGGAGCGCGGAATGCAGATACACGATCCCGCACGCGAAGCCGAAATACTGTCGGAAGTGTCGTCGAAGACAAGCCTCGACCAGCGTTTCGTCAAAAAAATATTCCAGATGGTAATAGAATACTGCAGGGAAAATGAGTAGGCAGACCATAGCAGTCCTCGGGCCCAAAGGCACGTTCACGTCAATCGCAGCCCAGAAAATGTATCCGAAAGCCGAACTACTATGCCTTGAAACAGTAGGCAAAGTATTCGAACACGTCCAGCAGAATACCGGGGCAATAGGGGTTGTCGCACTTGAAAACAGCCTGGAAGGCTCGGTCGGCGAAACACTAACACGCCTGCTCGAGCATGAAGTCTACATCATAAAAGAATACGTGATGGAAGTCAAGTTCGGGCTCGTCGCCAAAAAAGGCGCGGTCATAGACGAAGTCAAGGAATTACTCTCACACCCCCACGCCCTCGCCCAGTGCGCAAACTACCTCCAAGTCAAACTCCCAAACGCCCGCCTCGTAGGCGTCAACTCCACCACCGACGCCCTAAACCAGGCGAAAGACGATGAAACCAAGGCGGCGGTAGCCTTCACGGAAACAGCCAAAGACTACGGCCTCACAATACTCGACACAGACATACAAGACTCTTACTCGGAAACAAGGTTCATAGCAATCAGTTCCAGGCCGGCGGAAGGCGGGAAGACGAGCATAATCTTCGCGCTAAAAGACCAGCCGGGCGCACTACAAGACCTCCTAAACGTCTTCACGGAAAACAAGATAAACCTCACAAAAATCGAGTCACGCCCCGCCAGAACACAACTCGGAGACTACCTCTTCTTCATAGACTTCGAAAACAAAAACATGCACGGAAGAGAACTCGCAAGACTACTCCACAAGATACGCGACAAAACAGACTACTTCAAAAACCTAGGAAGCTACTGATTCACCTACCATTTTCCGCCAGTCTAACAAACCACAAATGAAAACACCAAAAGTTGACGCCATTAAAACTATCATTAATCTGCCTGTATCTATAACAAATAACCCCATGTATGGGTGAAAACTACAGGCAAAACAAAAGAATACCAGCAAGATTAATGTGAAAAAACTAGAATTTTTTACAATAATCTTAGCAATCAAAAAGTAGAATACTATTGCTGTTGGAAAAACCAATCTTTCTGCATTATCGCCGAAAAGACTGCTTATTACTACAAAAATCCAGAATGAAATAAAGTGTGGGTATCTCCTGAAAAAACCAACAGTATCTCGCCAAAATATCATTGGAAAAGGCATGAGAGGGAGGTATGGATTTAATAGGGTACGGTAGATAAATTCCAGATTCGTTATTGTAAACCATCCGTTAGTGATTAATGCGTCAATTATTCCAAGACCAC